>QHXG01000085.1 GCA_003222845.1 Acidobacteriota bacterium
GAAAGCGCTCCAACTGTTTCGCCGAAAGCGTCAGTCGTCCATCGTCCTGGCAGTCTTTCAAGAGTCGATCCTCAACGTAATCTTCAGTGCTGACCTGGATGAAATACGAAGCCAGGCCTGCGCGCAGCAGTTTCGCGCGCGCTTCTTCATAACCCGAATCGCTGGTGGAATCGACGCCGTCGGTCAGCGCCACCACTGCGCGCCGGCCGCGAATTTCCGGGCGCGGCGGATCGCGAAACAATTGATCGGCGACTCGCGCGAGCGCGTCATAAAAAGGTGTGCCGTTGCTGGTGCCCAGGTTCTCGATCGCCCGACGCAGCAGCTTGCGATCGTCGGTCACCGGCGCCAGAACTTCGACGGTGGCCAGCGGCGCGCCATTGCCCGGCGCGTTATTGAAAGCTACCACAGCCACGCGATCGCCTGACCGCAACGCGCTGATGAATGCATTAGCCGCGTCGCGAATCAGGCCCAGCTCTTCGCGCGTCGAACCCGAAGTGTCCAGCAGCAGCGCAATCTCAAAAGGCGTTTCGGTGGTGGCAAAGTTGGTGAGGCGCTCGGCCTTTCCATCTTCAAAGACGACAAAGTTCTCAGCCCGCAAAGCGGTCAGCGGATGTCCGTTTCGATCGGTTACCACCGCGGGCACGGTAACCAGTTGAGTCTCGACCCGTACCACATCGCCTTCGCTGACCTCTTCGGCGGATGACTTCTGTTGCTGATTAGTTGGCGAAGCGTTGGCGTTGGTTGACGTCGAACCGACTTTGCGTGGCCGCTGTTGCTGATTTGGTTGCTGGTCCTGTTGCGCGGCAAGAGGCGCGAGCCACAACAGAGCGCAGACAAAACACCCGATCAATTTAATTTTGCCTTTGTGTGCCCGCATGGATTAATGACAGAGCGGTCTGGGTGAAACAAATATAGCCGTAAACCTAACCTCAGGACAAAAGTGATTCCGGGTCTGACGGTGTTCAGAGTACCAACTTTAGTTGGGTCTTCGTGGTTGGTTAACGCAAAGCCCGACTAAAGTCGGTACTCTATACGCCCGCTCGCAACCGCTCCCTTGACAGCTATCGATCCTTTCCTTACGATCACACTTCACGATCACACTTCGTCGCGACCGAGTAGTTCCGAATGATTTTTGAAAAGGGCACGTATGTCAATGGTAGACGGCTTCCCTTACAAGGAAGAGGTTGGGGGTTCGAGTCCCTCCGCGCCCACCAGAACATTGCCGATTGCCAATTTCCGATTGCCGATTTGAAGTCGACGAGCTAATTCAATCGGCAATTGGCAATTGGAAATCGGCAATGCCTACGCGGAGTCGTAGTTCAGTTGGTTAGAACGCCGGCCTGTCACGTCGGAGGTCGCGGGTTCGAGTCCCGTCGGCTCCGCCATTCTTAGAAGCGGTTGCTTTTCGAGTTTGAAGGGCGACCGCTTTGCTATTTCCCGATCTCCAAACCTAAAATCGCAGGCAATGATTCCTGTTGCCGACGCCATTCAGATTGTCCTCGATCAAACAACAACTCTGCCTGCCGAATCGGTTGCACTCGCCGATGCGTTAGGAAGAATTCTCGCCGAAGACATCGTCGCTGACACTGATCTGCCGCCATTTGATCGCGCGCAAATGGATGGGTACGCACTTCGGGCCGCGGACGTTGCGAGCACGCCGGCGCGTTTGCGCATTGTTGGTGAGTCGGCGGCGGGCGCTGGTTGGCACCACGAGATGAAAGCGGGCGAAGTTGTGCGCATTATGACCGGCGCTCCGGTGCCAGCCGGGGCCGATGCGGTGCAGCAAGTTGAATTGACGCGCGAAGTCGATGGCGCCGGCTTCGTTGAAATTCTTGAGGCGGTCAAGGCGGGCCGATCGATTGTCAAACAAGCCGCCGAGATCAAAGTAGGCGAGACTGTTCTGTGCGCGGGCGAAGAGATAAACGCGGCGATGATCGCGACGCTGGCCTCGTTTGGATATGCGCGGGTGAAAGTTGGCCGACGCCCGCGCGTGTCGGTGATGGCTACGGGCAGCGAGCTTGTCGATGTTAGTCATAAACCCGGGCGCGATCAGATTCGCGATTCGAATAATTACACCATTGCCACGTATGCTTCGCTGGCCGGCGCAACCGTCGAACGCTTGCCTCTGGTGGGTGATGATACTGAAGAACTGAAACGACAAATCGCAAAAGCTGCCGCAGCGTCGGATGTGCTGATCACATCGGGCGGTGTTTCGATGGGTGTTTACGATTTCACCAAGGCGGCGTTGCAAGAACTCGGCGCCGAAATCTTTTTTGAACGAGTTGCCTTACGACCCGGCAAGCCAACGGTCTTCGCACGACTCGGGGATGCGCTGGTGTTTGGCTTGCCCGGCAATCCGGTTTCGGTCGCAGTGACTTTCAATCTATTTGCGCGGACGGCGCTGCGCGTGATGCAAGGCGCGAAAGAAGCGACGCTTACCGCGGATACTGCGGTGCTCGCTCGAGACGTCAAAGGCTCGATAGATCGAGAAAGCTACCTACCTGCTATTTTGCGAACTGACGAGAAAGGAACTCTGCTGGCTGAGCCTTTGAAGTGGGGCGGCTCCTCGGATTTCGTTTCGTTCGCGAGGACGACGGCGTTGATTAATGTGCCGAGAGGAGTTGGCAGGATTGAGACCGGTTCGCCTGTTAAGGTTCTGAGACCAATCATTAGCGAGGCTTACGCGTTGGACCGACAGGATTTCTTTGCGGCCTTTGCGCCTTTGCGGGGAAATTGTGGTAGCGGTTCGAAACGCTAGTAAGGAAAAAGCATTTTCCCGCAAAGGCGCAAAGGCCGCAAAGGAAGTTCGATTTAAATAACTTGACTCCTTTGCATTAAGTTTTGAGCTGCAAGCGATCTAGTGATGGGCGTGCTGAATCCGCCACAGTGGCGGTTCCGCTAGCTCATCAGGCAATCCATGACACGGTAGTTGGAATTCTTGAAGAGCTTCCGCGTGGCGCTTTGCTGGATGTGCCGGCGGGAGAAGGCGCCTTGGGGGCTCGTTTGATCGCAGCAGGCTTTGAAGTTAGTTTCTGCGATCTCTATCCAGAGATTTTCCGGCTGAACAATCGAGAGATTCGACGCGGTGATCTGAATGGTAAGTTGCCATTTGATGATCGCTCATTTGAGTACGTCACTTGTCTGGAAGGTTTGGAGCACATCGAGAATCCGCAGCAGGCGATGCGGGAGTTCTCGCGTGTAATGCGGGGGGGCGGACATTTGATCGTGAGCGTGCCGAACATTCTCAATATTGAAGAGCGCTTGAAGTGGCTAGTCTACGGTTACACGTCGCATTTCAAACCAGTCACCCGCGAGCAGCGTGCGCGTCTGCGCGCGGAGCATGACAATCGCGAGGAGATAGCGGCGCATGTTAATCCGATTGGGTATTCCGAGCTGCGTTACATCCTGGAGAAATATGGATTTGAAATCGCGTGCGTGCATCGTGATAAACCAAAGGCGCGGGCGTGGCTCTACTGGCCGATTGTGATCTTGATTAGATTGATTGCTCGACTTATGCCGGTGCTAAAACGAAAAGAGCGTTGGACGGAAGAACTCGTGTCCGACGAAATTCTTTTGGGTGGGAATACCTTGATCGTTCATGCGGTTCTGGGTAATGTGGCGGGAATTTAACCGCGGAGGAAGCGGAGGTTTTCGCAGAGGGCGCAGAGTGTTGACTGATTATCAGCTTACGCAGAAGGTTATTGGGTGTGCGATGAAGGTGCACAGCGCTCTCGGCCCTGGACTGCTCGAGTCGGCCTATCGGGAGTGCTTGTATTTTGAATTGTGCGGAGCGGGTCTATTTGTCGAAAAAGAGAAGCCCATGCCGTTGGTCTATTCGAATGTGAAGCTTGAATGTGGCTATCGTGTGGACCTGATGGTTGAACGGCGGCTGATTCTTGAAATCAAATCTGTTGAAGCCATAAACGATATACACCTGGCGCAAGTCTTGACGTATCTCAAACTCGCCAATCTTCAGCTCGCCTTGTTAATGAACTTCAACGTTCTGCACTTGCGCAATGGCATAAAGAGGATCGTCAATCACTATAACGACTCCGCGTCCTCTGCGAAAACCTCTGCTCCCTCTGCGGTTAATCTCCGTTAATGACCAAACTTACACACATCGACGAACAGGGCCGCGCGAAGATGGTCGACACGACCGAAAAGTCTGTCACCGAGCGACGTGCCATTGCATCAGCGCGTGTATTAATGTCAGCGAGGACCATGAGCGCGATTCGAAATCACACAACCCCTAAAGGCGATCCGCTGGGAACAGCCCGGCTCGCCGGCATCATGGCGGCTAAACGTACGCACGACTTGATTCCCCTTTGCCATCCGCTGCCGCTCACGCACATCGACGTGCGGGCTGATTTACAGGAGACAGGTGTTTATCTTGAATCTGAAGTGACGACGCGCGCCCAGACCGGTGTCGAGATGGAAGCGCTCACAGCCGTTTCGATTGCTGCGCTCACGGTTTATGACATGTGCAAAGCGCTGGATAAAAGAATGACGATCACCGATGTTCGGCTGGAAGTGAAGACTGGAGGGAAATCCGGCGATTATCAGCGCGAAACAAACACGAAGGGAACAAGCTGAACGCAATCGACGTTCAGGTAGCATAGACCTTAGACTCTGACTTGGTCTTTGGTCTTAGGTTTTTGGTCTTAGGTTTTGGTTAAGACTCTTGGACTCGGCCGCTCTCTTATCAAGAAGCGTTCCCAAGAGTCGAAGACCAAAGATCAAAGGCCAAAGATCAAAAGCGAGAGGATTCACCGATGAAATACAAACTTTCTCAGGATGCTCGGCCTCAAGCCATGACTTTGCTTTTAGCTGCGGCTGTTTCGATCATTTTATGGTTTGTTCCCTTCGCCGAAATTCTCAGTTATCCGTTTCGCATCTTCGTGACTTTCATACATGAAGGCGGACATGCGGTCGCCGCGCTGCTAACCGGCAACTCTGTGCAGAGTTTGAGCGTGGCGATGAACGGCAGCGGTGAGACGTATACGACGCAGGGCGGAATGTTCTCGCAGATGCTGGTGTCCAGCGCGGGCTATTTGGGCGCCATGAGTTTTGGCGCGTTGTTGCTGATCTTGATTCGCCGCGCCATCGCCGCGCGCTTTGTGCTGTTCGGTTCAGCCGCCCTGATACTTCTGTTGACCACGGTCTTCGGACTTTTCAAGCCAATCGTCGCCGCATCGTGGGGCTCGCTGACGGGGATTCCATTTACCCTTTTTGCGGGCATTGTTTTGGCCGGCGCGTTGTTTCTCGTGGCGCGGTTTGGCAGTCCACGCATTGCCACCTTCATCGTTAGTTTCCTGGCGGTGCAATGCATTTTGAACGCCTTGCTCGATCTGAAAAACGTCTTCTTTCTTTCGTCGCCGTTTGCACCCACCGTTCCCACGGATGCAGTGAACATGGCCAACGCCACCGGCATTCCGGCAATCATCTGGACAATCGTATGGATTGTAATCGCGTTTGGAATTCTGTTTTTGGCGCTGCGAGTCTATGTCGCCGCCCGCGATCGCGCGTTTGATGCGCAACCGGATTTGCCGTTTGAAACGAAGGCGGAAGCTTGAGACGGGACCAGCAATAATTTGACAGGATTAACAGGATTTACATGATGGTCAGAAAGAACCCTTTCATCCTGTCAATCTTGTAAATCCTGTCAGTTTATCGATCGGTTATCTCGTGTTATCATGCCCGTGCTCTCCCGAAATGCATTCCCGAAACATGAAAGGAGACGCAATGCATCTACTTCGCAAAGGTCTTTTTCTCTCCGCCATTCTTGGGGGCGCGTTGCTGATGACCGCGTGCCCGAATCAAACCACGATTTCAAAGATCAATCAGAATCCAGCCAAATATCAGAACAAGGATGTCGCGCTTGTCGGCACGGTCACGGACAGCTACGGAGCGCTCGGCACCGGCGTCTATGAACTCGATGATGGCACGGGCCGGATTTGGGTAATGACCACACATGGCGTGCCATCGAAGGGCGCTCGTGTCGGTGTGTCGGGCCAGGTTTATACGGGTCTACAATATGGTGGCAAGAATTACGGCATCGGCATGAGAG
The DNA here is from genome assembly GCA_003222845.1 of Acidobacteriota bacterium. Classification (GTDB taxonomy): domain Bacteria; phylum Acidobacteriota; class Blastocatellia; order Pyrinomonadales; family Pyrinomonadaceae; genus UBA11740. Next base: position 6,068 of record QHXG01000085.1, read on the forward strand.
AAGAGCATCGGCGCACCAAAACGTATTGACAAAAAATTGGTCTTGGGTCTTTGGCCTTGGGTCTTTGGACAAGGACCTAAAATCAGAGATGAAAGATCAAAGATCAAATGAACAAATTGATCGAGTGTCTCGATCGGGAGTTCGTTCAACTTCATCGCGGCTCTCGCGAATTGATTGGTAGGGTTTCGCCCGAATTGCTTTATCGTAAACCTCCGAGCAGATCCAATGTCCGGCTTTCCGCTGGCGAGCACATTCTGCGCAGCGCGGCGAGCGTAGAACAAACGTTTGGCGGTATCACAAGCAATCTGTGGGACGATCCATTCGAATGGACGCTTCCCGAAACGCTGCCTACACCGAACAAAGTTGCGCGTTATCTCGATGAAGTCGACGCCACACGAAAGCACGGGTTTGAACTCTTCAAGAGCGATGCAGATCTTTTGAAAGAGATCATGGCGCCAGCGGGGAGTACTCGAATACTGCCGCTGCTGCTGGACACGCTGGTGCGCGCGGTGCATCATCAGGGACGAGCGACCGCGATATTCGATATTCTAACAGCGGACCGTGGTCTTAGGTAAATCAAGAATTTAAGCCGATCAGGATCAAAGCTCAAAGTCCAAAGACCGAAGACCAAATCCATGTTCTGTCCACGATGCGGCCAACAGCAAGCCACTGACTCAATGCGGTTCTGTTCGCATTGCGGCTTTTCCATGGAAGGTGTAATGCACCTGCTGGCACACGGCGGAATGCTGCCGCAGTATCAACCTCAGGGCGAGAAGACTATCTCGCCTCGTCGCAAAGGCGTAAAGCAAGGCGCGTTGTTGATGCTAATCGGCGCCATACTGGTGCCGATACTCGGAGTAATGTCAGGTTTTGCTCCAGGCAGACTGGAGAATGTTTTTGCCTTCTTTGCCGCCCTTTCGGCAATCATTTGCTTTGTCGGTGGTCCTTTGAGAATGCTCTTTGCGGCAATCTTCGAAGAAGCCGCAGCGCCTTCGCGGTTTGTGCCGATGTCCGGATACGCGCCGCCAACAATCTCGGTGCCGCCAGTAGGGCCGGCACGAATAACGGCCTTGCCTCCAGAGTCGGTCAATACCGCGGGCCCATGGTCCGCGCGTCCGCATACCGCCGAGATCGTTCAGCCTCACAGCGTGACCGACAGCACCACGCGGCTGCTGGAAAAACCAGAGCCCGAAGGCGACTGAGATTGTGCGATCAACTAATGTTGGTACTCTAACACCTGCATCGCGGCTCTAGCCCACCTTGAACGAAGGATCAATCTCGAGTTTAGAAGGTCGATTGCGCGCGCGCATCAGGCGCGAGGGTCGGATAAGTTTTCGCGAGTGGATGCAGGCCGCGCTCTATGACAGACGGGAAGGCTACTATTGCCGAAGCGATCTAAATCGACAAGGAAGAGCAGGTGACTATCGCACCGCCCCGGAAACCAGTCCGTTGTTCGCGGCCACTTTCGCACGCTATTTTGTGAAGCTGTTTACGGAGTTGGGCTCGCCCCCATCGTGGACCATCCTCGAAGTCGGCGCGGGTTCGGGAGAATTCGCGCGCGGCGCATTAAGCGCCCTCAAGTCAAATTATCCAGACACTTTCTCCGCAACCCGTTACTTAATCGATGAAGTCAGCCCCGATTGCCGGACGCGGGCTGCTTTGAGCCTTTCAGAGTTTTCCGATCGCGTCGAAGTTCTTCGGATCTGCGAAATTACGAAGCCCATCGCTAACCTGATCATTTTTTCCAATGAACTCATCGATGCGTTTGCGGTCCATCGGGTGACAATTCGGAATGGGCTGCTGCGCGAACTCTGCGTCGGTGCTGATGAAGCCGGGTTTGTCTGGGTCGAATGTGAACCTGATGGAGAGTTGAGAGAGTATTGCGAACGCGCGTCAATGAAACTCGCCGAGGGGCAGACTGCGGAAATCAATCTTGAGGCGGAGGCTTTCGTCAGCCGTGCTGCTTCTTTAATCAAGAATGGTTACGTAATTACGGTTGACTATGGGCAGGAGCGCCGCGAATTACTGGACGCAGCCGAACGCAACGATGGCACGTTGAGAGGTTTTTATCGTCATCAACTTATTAGTGATGTGCTATCACAACCCGGCGAAGTCGATCTCACAACCACGATTGACTGGACTCAAATCAAAGAGGCGGGTAAACGGACACAGTTAGAAACGGTCCGGTTTCAACAACTCGATCAATTTCTGTTGGCGGAAGGTTTGCTTGAGGAATTGGAAGAATCTGCCGCTCGGCTGTCTGACTCTGAGACCTTGCGCCTACGCACGAAATCACGCGAGATGATCATGCCTCACGGTCTGGCTGGATACTTTCAGGTGCTGGTGCAGAAGAAGCACGATTAGTTCGGTTATACCCTCGCAAAAACTCTGGACACTTCTTGTTCTCCGAAGGCATACTCTGCCCACGAACGCTAAAGGCTTTCCGATCCGCCGAGAGGAGATTTCGTCATGCCGAATGATCCAGGTCTTGTCAATGACACCTGCATCTTCATGGAAGCAGTTCCAGGAGATCAGGGGGCACACAATACGCACGGAGCCTGGTGGCTCAGCGCCGACATCAGCCTTACTGGTCCGGTGTCGGGCGCTGACACTGCCGACTCCGGCCAGGTCAATACAGTCACCGCGAAGTTTCATCGAAAGTCAGCATCGAGTAACTGCCACTTTCCAGGTGACGAGAGCATTTCGGTTGAGCTCTGGGTGGCCAATCCATCGTTGGTAATGGCGCCTCGTGTGCGCGGCAGCGCGACTCGAGTCGGATTCATTGGCTCGTCGCTACCGGCGGAAGGTGACAGTGGAACGCAGCAGCTCGACTGGATGGCGCCCAGCGGCTTGGCGGCTGCCGATCCGCAAAGTGGCGGCCCAAAGTGCCTGGTGGCGAGATGCTACCCGGACAGTGGAACGCCAAGCGGGACGAACTTCTTTCTACCTGACGATCAGCACCTGGCCCAGCGGAACCTATGTGTAGTCTCAACGACAGCCCACACTCTTGTTTTTAAAGTCAACACGCTGAACCTGGCCTTGCCGCTCAGTCCTTTTCAGCCATCGCAAGTCACGCTGCGCGCTATTCTGGACCTGGCGCCAAATCACTTCGTTAAGAATACGGTTCTCGGGAGACTGCAACTGCTAACCGGTTTTCAGCAGCTTAGAACGACAGCTTTGACTGGCGGGTTCAAGTTTGATCTTACCGGCTTTCAAGTTTCGCAAGTGACGGATCATTCGCATCAGGGCCTGACTCCTCCACTGAATTCACCGCCGAGTTTTGAGGCGCGCGTCTCTTTGCCGACAAGACGCCTATTACCAATTCCATTTGCGGCCAATCTCCAGGGAGTGAATACCGGCCAGGCCTGCATCTTTCATCTCATACAGACCAGCGTCAACGACGTTGCGCAAGGAGGTTTGACTCTGGCGGTGCTAAAGCTCTGACTCTGGGTCGCCTCTGCGCCGCGGCATCGGCGGCCACCGTCTCCTAAGAAATTAGTTGACAATCTTCTCTGCGGCGTGTATAAGACGGCAGTTGGGGGATTATTGAAGCCCGACCTACACAAGCTCGCCCATCCAAGCCAAATACCCCTGACGGGAGTCGGGGGATGTTCAAGTCCAACCTGTTGGCACCCTACGGTAGGCAGGATTTTAGAAATCCACCGATTTCCATCGGTGGTATTTGGGACGCGAATGGATGTTCTTTTTGTAGGTTGTCTGGGAACGATCCCCCGATTGCCATCGGTGGTATTCATGAAATCACTCAGTATCTCTCATTGACCGAATATTGACTCAACTCCCAGTTTTAATTGCACCCGGCGAAACCGCCTCCTAAGAAATTAGTTGACAATTTGTTTTGGTGCGTGTATAAGTCCTAAAACATTAGGAGCAAGGCTAAAATGGCCAGGCGAAAAACCGAACAACTGACCCCGCTGGAACTCGAAATCATGGATGTTCTGTGGGGAACCGGCCCGGCCAACGTGCAGAGCGTGCAGCAACATCTCGAGCGCGAATTGGCGTACACCACGGTCCAGACCATGCTCAACATCCTGCATCGCAAGGGCAAGGTTAAGCGCACGCTCAAAGACCGCGCATATTTTTACAGGCCCGCAGTCAGCCGTAGCCAGGTCGTCGGTCAGCACATGAGCGACATCGTCGACCGTTTGTTCGGCGGTTCGGCGGAGAGTCTGGTCATGAGCCTGGTCGAGACAAAACATCTAACGCCCCGGAAGCTGGCGCGACTTCAGAAGCTGCTGGAAGAAACTCGCGAAGAAGAAAAATGAGAGTCATCGCTCAATTGGGGTTGACGTTTCTGTTGAATGCTTCGTGGCAGATCGCTTTGCTGGTAGCTTTCGCCACGTTATGTGATTGGCTTTTGCGCGGACTCGCGGCGCGTTACCGGCATTCGCTCTGGGTAATCACACTGGTTTCGTGCCTGGTCCTGCCGCTGCTGAGCTGGGCGCCGTTAACAAAGACACTATGGCGCGACCAGCCGTCAAATACTGGAGCGACCACGAAGCCAATGGTTATCAGTAGAATTCTCTCGCCTGACGTTGAAGAGATAGCAAGCCCGAACGTCGAGGCGCCGGTTTCTTCAATTAAGGCCGAGCCGGCGTGGCGGATATTCTCAAGGTCTCCAATTCACATCAAGCCGAGCATCGCGGAAGCACTGCTGGCGCTTTATGTGCTGCTGCTTCTCTGGCGAGTTGCAAGCTTAATCCGCGCCTGGCGCCGCACCAGGGTAATCGTGAAGAGCGCGTATGAATTCACATTTCCTGAACGCGCTCAAATGATAATCCAAAGATGTCAGGCTGCGATCGGTTCCCGGCGCGTGCGCCTGCTTTGTTCGAAGAACGTGCCCGTGCCAATTACCTTCGGCCTAATCAATCCGGTCATCATTCTGCCCGAGCGTCTGTTGCATGAGATTGACGAAGAGCTACTCACCACGGCGATCGGCCACGAATTAATTCATGTCGCGCGGAGAGATTATCTGGCGAACTTGATCTATGAATTCATCTATTTGCCGCTGTCGTTTCATCCGGCGGCGGCGCTGGTCCGGCGACGCATCAAGCAGACGCGGGAACTCTGCTGCGATGAATCAGTCGCCTCAATACTGCTGAAACCAGATGTGTATGCTCGCTCACTGGTACGGATGATTGGCTGGGCGCCGCCCGCGCGCCGCCTGGCAATCGACACCACCATCGGCATCAACGAATCAGACATTCTGGAGGTACGAATCATGTCATTGCTCAAAACACCAAAGCTTAGTTCGCGCCGTCGAGCGCTTTTACTGATCGCGGCTTCATTGCTGCTGTTAACACCATGTGTTGCCGCGGCAAAGTTCGCGCTTAGTTTCGATACCAATCAGCAAGAGCCGGCGTCGAGTTCGGCGTCGCCACAAACTCAGGAGTTACGCCAGAAGCAGGACCGAG
>QHXG01000086.1 GCA_003222845.1 Acidobacteriota bacterium
GCAAAATGGCGTGCCGATCTCATCCTGCCGCGCATATAACTTCCCAATTCCACCGGTGTCGTCGTAAACGGCCCGCACCAGTGGTTGCAGCGAGCGCTTGATGGCTTTGGCCATGCCGACGATCTCTGGTTTGTTCTTCGCCAGGGGCAGCACGGCGACTTTGATCGGCGCCATAGAAGGATGAAGTTTTAGGATGACGCGCGTCTCGCCTTTTTCATTTGTCTTCTCACAATAAGCATCCATCAACAGAGCGAGTACGGTGCGATTTACTCCCGCCGCCGGTTCAATCACATAAGGATAGAAGCGCTGTTTGGTTTGTTCGTCGAAGTAAGAGAGGTCTTCGGTCGAATCACGATTGAGTCGCTTCCCTTCCGCATCTTCCGGTTTCTTTGAATGAGTCTTCAGATCGAAGTCGGTGCGATTGGCAATGCCCATCAATTCGTCCCAATGACGTTCTTCGTCTTCCCGTTCAGGGAAGAAGCGATACTGAATATCGACGGTGCGCTTGGCATAGTGCGCCAGCTCTTCTGGCGGCTGTTCGTACAGCCGCAGGTTCTCTTTCGAGATTCCAATGTCCTGAAACCATTGATGACAGGCGTCGATCCATTCCTGATGTGCCTGTTCGTCCTCGCCTGATCGCACGAAGTATTCCATCTCCATCTGCTCAAATTCGCGCGTGCGAAAAATGAAATTGCCGGGCGTGACTTCGTTGCGAAACGATTTGCCGATTTGCGCGACGCCGAACGGCAGTTTGCGCCGGCTGGTGTTCAGGATATTGAGAAAATTTATGAAGATGCCCTGCGCGGTTTCGGGACGAAGATAGACGAGTGCTTCGGGATCATCTTCTGCTGTGGCGCCGACGTGGGTGCGAAACATGAGGTTGAAAGCGCGTATTTCAGTCCAGTTCGTTTTTCCGCAAGTGGGACACTTTACTTTGAGTAAAGTAGCATCGCGCGGAATTGGTAGCACGCGTATGCCGTCCGTGCGCTTCGCAGTCTCTTCCTGCGCCCATTCGTTCAATAGCTTGTCCGCGCGGAAACGACTTTTACATTCCCTACAATCAACCAGCGGATCGGTGAACGTATCTTCGTGGCCGGAATATTTCCAGACCAGACGATTGAGAATGATCGAGGAATCAAGCCCCTCGATGTCATCGCGTTCGTAAACCATCCACCGCCACCACGCTTGGCGTAAGTTGTTAGCCAACTCGACTCCGAATGGGCCGTAATCCCAGGCGCTACCCAAGCCTCCATAGATTTCAGACGAGGGATAGACGAAGCCGCGACGCTTGGCGAGCGAGACTATTGTATCGATGTTTGGTGCCGACACGCCTCTGATAAAGGTTGAATGTTAGATAGCAGAACTCGAAGCCGTGAGTGTAGCAGTGGGGACTCATGAAACAAAGAGGCAAGTGTTACAGAACCGCGAGCGGTAGCGACCGGCCCTAATGTTGTTGAAGAAATCCGCGGCAGATCCGGTCGCTACCGCTCGCGGTTCTGTAACGTTCCAAATCAAAAAGCGCGACGACTCAATTGAGTCAATCGCGCTATCTTACCAACCAATCCTAGACAGGCCTACGGGCTGCTGATAAGTCCTGCGAGGCTCCCCCTAACCTTCGTCAGGCCTCTCATCAGCAGCCCTGCCTTTTTGCTCTCGACTGTTTTCGGCGACCCCGTTCCCCCGAAAGAGCCGCCGCGCTCAGATGAGAAGTGCCTCCCCCAAAGCGCCTCTCAACTTCAGCCGCAGAGCCTGACCCGATTAACTACCCTCTGCCTTTTTGTCGAGCGGAGCTTGAGCAACGTGTGTGCCAAGGGTCGTGTTGTCACCATAACGGGAACCGAGGCTCGCGATTTCTTAAGCAAAATTGAGAGTCACGTTCGATCGAGTGAGGCAAAACATCCCGCCGACCTTCGAAGGCCGCAAGAAGTTTGTAATTCTTCAATACAGAAGAATGATCCGTCTGCACTAAAACCACTCGGAGTGCGTTACAGAACCGCGAGCGGTAGCGACCGGCCTTGGGTACGCAGTCGTCCCGACTGCTTAACCTCAGCACGGCGCAAGCAGAAGCAGTCGGGACGACTGCGTACCCAGGGCCGGTCGCTACGCGGTTCTGACGCTTCAAAAATTCTCAGGACGAAATGGCCGCCGATAGAACTCCTGATACAGCCAACCCAGAACACGAATCTCAGCCGTACACAACGACTCGATCCAACAATTGATGAGAAATTCAACGCGCACACTTTGGGCAGGAATCTTCTGAGACTCGTTTACTATCGAACTGGCTACGTTCATGTCGAGACTATAGGCTGATGAAACATCTTCGGTCGCCTTTGAAGCCCGATCGAGCGCATTCAATAATTGACCGATCCAGGCATGCAGCTCGCGTTCGGTGGGATTATGAGCTATCGACTGGATGATGCCGATGGCCAGGCGATCTTCGGCGCGAGAAAAGTTGAATACATCTTCAGCCGACAGACGGCTTTGTTCCTGCTTCCACTGAAACAGCTCTTCGACTTTCGGATGTTTGATGACGGCGACCCTTTGGTCATAGTCGAGGAACCATTGGATCACGTCCGGGATTGAATCGTAATCGACCGCGCCATATTCGTCGCGCGGAAGCACGGGTCCCTTCATCGAAGTCTCTGCCGATTCTGTTTCCGCGTTCGCGATATCCACTGGATCGATTTCTCAGTTTCTGTCGAGACGTCGAATTTCGAGCGTGAAAGCTGCGCGCGCTTCACCGACGCGCTCACCGCGTCGATTTGTAATCGGCGTCGGTGCGTAGCCGGAAATTGTCTTCAAGTCCTGATTCGCAAGCACTCCCAATTGCAGCAAAGCTTCAATGACCGCCGGTGGCCGGGCCCTTTGATCGTCGCCATCTTCGATTTTTAGAGCGAGACCAAGACCACTCGGCCACTCTTCGCAAGGAAGGACACCGACTGTGTAAACGCCCTCGGCCCCGATCTTCGAGATTAGTCTGCCTCTTCCGGCACGAATCAATTCAGTATCAAGGCGATCCGTCGTGCCTCCGATCATTTCGGGAAACTCAATCATAGCGTTGACGATTCGTGTGCATGCGTTTCTCAGGCCAAAGTCGAAATCGGCCGGCGGCGAGACCAGACGCGCATACATCAGAGCCATCGCCTTGACTGGAATTCCGAAGACGGGAGCCCCGCAACCGTCGATCCCGATCACAATATTTCCTTGCGAAACATTTGAAAACTGTGAGACTGCTTTTCCAATCTCCTGCTGCACCGGATTCGTCCATTCGTCATACGTTTCACTTGGCACGCCCAGTTGAATTGCCAGCGCCAGCATGCCAGCGTGTTTGCCCGAACAATTGTTTTGCAGCACGCTCGGTGGTTTCTGGTTTCGTGCTAACTCGCGCGCGGCCTCGGCGCTGAAGGGTACGTGCACGCCGCATTTCAGAGCGCTTTCATCCAGCCCAATCTTTCGCAGCATAGATGAAGCGGTTTCGACGTGAGCCGGCTCACCACTGTGCGAGCCGCACGCAATCGCAATCTCCTGGGTCGTGAATCCAAAGCGATCGGCGGCGCCGGAGGCGATCAATGGGATGGCTTGGAATGGTTTTCCCGAAGACCGCACGTAGGTGACAGTTTCCGGCGCGCCCAGGGCGGTAATCGTTTGGCCCGATCCGTTTACCGCGATCAGATGGCCGCGATGCAACGATTCGACGATTGGACCGCGCCTGACCTCAACCAGGGGAGCCGGCATTCCCACAAACGACTCGGCGTGATTGGACACAGGCGAGCATCTTAACTGCTTCCCAGGCAAAAAAGAAAAAGGGCCAAGCGTGCTGAGTCGAGATCGGCGAGTCGGGCAGCGGTGTTCAGAGTTCAAGCGTCAGCTTGCGCCTTTTGTGGACTGCAACCTAAAGGTTGAACTCTGAACGCTGTCCGATTCTCACTCTTCAATTCACGAAACTTTACTTGTTCTATTGTCGTAGTACAATAGTGTACCGATGTTCCAGATCGACGCCAATCACCCTACGCCGCTTTATGCGCAACTCGAGCGATCCATTCGCTTTGCGATTGCAACCGGAAAGCTGCGCATCGGCGATCAATTGCCGACGGTACGGCAATTGGCGGTCGATCTGCGCATCAACGCCAATACGGTGGCCAAGGTTTATGCCGAATTGGAACGCGCCGGAGTTTTGGAGACGCGCAGGGGCGTCGGCACGTTTGTCAGTGCGCGACCCAACGAAGCCGCGAGTCGCCGCGATCGGGAGAGGCATCTGCGCGAACTGGCGGAACATTTCATCTCGGAAACGCAGACGGGCGGCTTTTCAATTGATGACGTGATCGAGCATTTGGAAAAAAGACGGAGGAAGTAGCGCAAGCTGTTAGCTTGCGACTTCGTGACAACATGGTGAGCAAGCTAACCGCTTGCGCTACCCAAGAAGGAGACAAAGAACATGGGTAACATTCAGCAGAGTTTGATTGATACGCGAAGCAATTTGCCGGCGCCGACCGCGCCTCGGCTCAACTTTGTTTCAGTGCTCGCGTTTTTGGCGCCGATCGCACTCGGAGCGCTGACTACGCTCTGGACGTTGAATCCTGGCGGCGCGATTGTCGGGGTGCTGTTGGGATTGCTGCTGGCGCAATCGCCGAAAATCGCGCGGCAATGGGAACGCGCCGTGATCCTTCGCCTTGGCAAGTACATCGGCTTGCGAGGGCCGGGTCTGTTCTGGATTATTCCATTTGTCGATCAAGTCTCCGCGTGGATAGATCAGCGCGTAATCACGACCGCCTTCGCGGCTGAAGAGACATTGACCAGTGACACGGTACCGGTGAATGTGGACGCGGTGCTCTTTTGGATGGTTTATGATCCGGAGAAAGCTGCGCTCGAGGTGCAAAACTATCCGGCCGCGGTAAGTTGGGCTGCGCAAACCGCTCTGCGCGACATCATCGGTCGTACTTCTTTGAGTGATTTGCTGCGGGGACGCGAACGCATCGAAGATGAATTGCAGAAACTGATTGATGAACGCTCAAATCCCTGGGGCGTGACGGTGCAGTCAGTGGAGATGCGCGACGTAATTATCCCCGCCTCTCTACAGGACGCGATGTCGCGTGAAGCGCAAGCCGCCCGCGAAAAAGCAGCCCGAGTGATCCTGGCCCAGGCGGAAGTCGAAATCGCTTCACAGTTCGACAAGGCCGCAGAGTCTTATCGCAACAATCCGACGGCGCTGCATCTGCGCGCTATGAACATGCTCTACGAAGGACTGAAAGAGAAGGGCGCGTTGATGTTGGTGCCGAGCAGCGCCGTCGAATCGATGGGCATGGGAGGACTGATTGGCGCGGCCGCGTTGAGACAGCAGAAACTAACGGGAAGTGAAGATAAACCCGAGTAGGGTTCGGCTGTAGGCGCAGGTTTATAGAGCATCAAGTATCTGTTCAGTTGCCTTCGATACAATCGGTGAGCTATCTTAGTAACACGCCCTGTCTGAACAGAACCCCCGCTGATCGGATCTCATCAGCCAGAACCACCTGTGGTAGCGTGGGACTGGTTTCGATCTTCTTGTGGAGGGACAAACTACAATGCACACCAACTTAAGTCGTACCATTTTGGTAATAGAAGACTATAGAGACACCCGCACGCTGCTTTCATCTCTCTTGCGCGCGAAGGGCTACAAGGTCATCGAGGCGAGCGATGGCCGCGAAGGCTTGCTTCAGGCCAACAGAGTCGCGCCGGACCTGATCTTAATGGACTTGGCGATGCCCAGAATGGATGGCGTCGAAGCGGCGCGCCAACTTCGTCAGCGCAACAGCCTCTCGCGCACGCCCATCTTTGCCGTCACCGCTTACGGAACGCCTGAGGTCAAGCAGGACGCGCTCGACGCCGGCTGCACCGAAGTATTTCTTAAGCCGCTGGAACTCGATAAGTTCCTGGTAAAAGTAAAAGCAACACTCGGCGCGTGATCCACGTCACTGGGTCAACGTTCGGTCGATATTCAAACCGCGAATCAGCGCTTCAAGCTCTCCCTGCAAACGCACACGTTCTTCCTGCGCCGTCCGTTTCTCTTTGTTCAGTTGGTCCAGACGAGTTTCTTGCGTGTCAGCCTTCGAGACGTAACGCGTGATCAATTGCTTTGCCTCGGCAGTTGCGGTCAGAGCTTTGATGTTGTCGCGCAGACGCTGCTGATCCTCGCTAATCTCGGTCACTTCTTTATCGATCACCTGGATCCGCGCCTCGGTCGCCGCCATCCGACTCTTGAGGTCGATGATCTTTTCCAGCAGGTCGCGGGTCGTGGCGTCGATGTAGCGGCGCGAGATGAACAACTCGAGATCTTGACGGCTGAAGTTTTGCAGCGCGTATGCGTCCATCAGCGCTCGTCGCTCCTTAACCGGAAGGTCAATCTTCTCATGCGGTCCGAGCGGAACGCGAAAGCGATAATAACGCGCGCTCTTGCCGTCAGGCTTCGGTGTATTGCTCGTTAGCTCCCAATCCTGATGCACCGGATGTTCGATATAGACGACGCGAGGTTTGTCGGTTTGATTGACCAGCGTGTACGTCTTCTCGCTGGTTTGATAGTAGTGAGCTTGAAAGACGCCGTTTACCACGCGCACCAGAAACGTGGGCTCGCGATCTTCTTTCGCGCGCGCATTGACCAACGTGCCGAGGTCGAACGAAATCAAACGCTGTTCGGCCGGTTTCAAACGTTCCATCAACGCCTCGCCCGCATAAGCATCCCCATCAATTACCGTCATCGCGCCATCTTCTAAAGTAAGTGGCGAAGTATTCTTCAAAAGCATTCCGCCCATCGGCCGATCGCGCCGATTGGCTTCGTTGTAGATCGAAACGCGCTCGCCATCCATGCGCGTTTGCAGGATCGGAATCAAGGCCGAGCGATCGCGCGGCACCGTGACAGGTTGTTCGATGCGATACTCGAAGAGGTCGCCGACTTCGCTGCCGGTGGCGGCGGCTTCAACTCCAGAATCAGGTCGCGTAATCGCATCACTGAGGGTGGTCGCGCCGCCGGAAAAACCCAAGGACGATCCCGGAGTAAGATTCGCAAAGTTGTTGTCTCTTCGGCCGTTCATCGGCAGTTGATAGAGTTGTCTCTGCGAGGGTGCGGGGCGGGCGGCGGGCCCGTTGGTCACAGTGACCGTTTCATTCTTATCCTTAGCCGCACCCCCGACTCCACCGCTGTTTCCTCCACCTTCACCTGGTTCATAAGACTGCGGCTCCAGCTTCAAATCATCAGGCATGGGCACAATCGGCCGGTAGCGATAGAACGGTTTTTGAATTGGCTGAATGAACGAGACAGGCGAGCCCGAGACAAGTGCGAGCGAGACGCTGGTCCAATCTTCTTCGCTGACATTGTCGACGATGGCCCAGCCCTGAAAGAAAGGCTTGCCTTGCGAATCGAGCACGACGCGATACGTCGTTTTCCAGATTGGCGCCGCAATCGTGTAGCTGACCAGCATTTCACGAGCGCCGCTGCCGTCCGAAGTGACGACGATTGTCTTGGCATCTCGGCGACGCGCCGACGCGGTGGCGTTAGCGAATTCGCCTACGTCGCGCCGCGCACCTTCATCGACCAGCTTTACCGAACGCACGTCGGCAAGATCAAAACTCATCAGCTCGCCTCCCTCGGAGGCAATGACCAATGCGTGAGTTATTGCCGGCGGTTTATTGGCATCGATCTGCGACTTACGTTCTTCGACCGTCAGAATCGATCCCGAAGCCGTCCGGTTTGCGGTGGCAACGAGAACGTGCGCGCCCTGAAGCTGAGTCAGCACTCCGGCCAGCCCGCCCTGATTTTCATTCTGAGTTCCAGGTTCGACTGAGAATGGAATATCCGCCAGGCGCGCCGCTGGTGGCGCTGAAGAGTTGTAACTCACCGCGCCGATGCGGCCCTGGCCGAGATCGAGTACGACCATCGATTTCAAAACATCGTCGACTTGCGATTGCTTGAACGAAAGATCGATTTCAGCGTGGCCGGTGACCGTGCCGCGTCGTTCGATGTAGGCTACGCCGTTGCTGTAGAGAATCACCCGACGAATCGGCAGAGTCTGCGTGGTGGTCTTCGCATTTAATGTTGGCGCGGTGACGGCGCGAGCGGCTCTGCGTGTTTGCGCGAAACCGTTGACTGAAAGCAGAGAGACTACGATTAAAAGGAGAGTGCGTTTCATGAGTTTTGGCCTCCAAAAGGTGTAACAGTTTGTTCGAGCGTATGGGGAGACGCTTAAGGAACGAAGTGATAAGTGCCGCTTGCAAAAGAAAGACGCTGTCCGCCTAATTGATGCGTGGACGTAGTGGCAGGTTGGACATTGTCTTATCTAACGATTTCAGAGATCAGAGTTCCAGACCGCAAGGAGTGCAATTAATC
>QHXG01000087.1 GCA_003222845.1 Acidobacteriota bacterium
TGAAGACGCGCCCGGATACGCAAGAGCCTACGCTTTGCCGGCTAGAACTCGAAACGTGCGGCGAATTGAAACTGCCGCTCTCGAATGAAGAAGTTGCTGGTAAACGTAGTGGTTTGAAATTGCGGTCTGAAAGTCAGTGTTGTTCCAGCAAGATTGTAGGCACTGGTGTCAACATTGACAATTTGTGAACGATTGAAAACGTTGAAGCCCTCAGCCAGAAGTTCCAGGTTCATGGACTCCGAAAACTTAAAGCGCCTCGAAACACGCATGTCGAGGTTCCAAATCTTCGGCTGACGGAACGTATTGCGGCCACTGGGTGGAAAGCGATTACCACCGCCTGAGCCGGTGATACCGCCCCCTCCAGTCGGAGCGCCCGAAACGCTTCCGGAAACGCCTGCAGAAAAAGGAGCACCAGAGGTAATACTAAGGATAGGGGCGATATTGAATCCACTCAGAATTGCATGGGCCACCTTATTATCCTTGTTTACGTAATCGGGGTGCCACACGGCGCTCGCGACAAACTTATGGCGAATGTCGAAATTAGATGGCCCATACTCAACAGCGAGATTGTATGGATCAAAGACGTCATTAACATCCGTGAACGTCGATGAGTTTTGTCCATTATCACGCGAGTCAGCGAGTGTGTAGTTCACCTGAAACTGCAAATTGTTAGTGAAACGACGATTCAATTGCGCCACCATGGCGACGTACTTCGTAAAGACGCTCGGCTGAATCTCTGAGATAGCCCCAAAGTTTGTGTTTATGCGAGTCGTGAACTTGGGCACCCGAACCGTCTGCCCATCGAAGGGCCCACCAACAACAGTGAAGGCGGTTACTTGGGTCGCCGGAGCCAAATTGATATTCACGAACTGCGGCAGGTTGCGCCCCCAGCTTCCCAGGAAAGAGAGCGAAGCTACGGTGTTTTTCGCAATCAGACGCTCGTAATTAAGATCTGTCTGATGGATAAGAGGGTTTCGCGTATTCCTAGCAAAGACCACAATATTAGGGATCGGCCTGGTTCCAACTGACGGCGCAGCCGCGAAGACGTTCGGGAAAATAGGTGCGACGGCCCGTTCAGCGGCATCAGCCGACGCTGGACTCAAGCTTAAAGTAAATTGACTCCCGGTGGCCCCCGTATTTGCAATCGCATTGCTAATTGCTGAGTTCGTTATTCGGCCGTAGTAGATGCCATACCCTCCACGCAAGGAGTTCTTCGCATCGCCGGTAATGTCCCACGCAAAGCCCGCCCGCGGTCCAAAGTTGTTCTTATCAGCAGGGAACACACCCGTCTTGTCAACAAAATTAGGATCTGAGTCAAAGAGCGAATTGGGAATCTGCGGCTTTGGCAATTTCTGATACTCGTACCTCAAACCGAGGTTGAGCGTCACTTTCGGAGTTACACGCCAATCGTCCTGACCGAAGAAACTGATGTCCGTCGTCCGAAATTTAAAGGCAGGTGAGCCAAACCCTTGGACAAAGCTGCCACTGTAGCATTGACCGGCGCGGCGAGTGGAGGTTGCGCATACACCGAAATTAGCAGTTGCAGAACCGGCTGCTCCCGGCACTAAAGCTCTAATGGATCCGCTTGTCGTAAAGTTTACATAGTCCACCAGGAAGTCGTTGATGGCGCCACTATAAGCATAGGATCCTGATTCGGTGAAGAGATTCCAATTCAGATCCGAAACGCGATTGATGTCGAAACCAAATTTGAGCGCGTGATTTCCGCGTGAGATTGTCAATGAATCTACATACTGCTGACGTCTTTCATCAGGAAAAGCCGTCCGATTCAGAAAGGTTGGCTTGCCAGCCGTCAGCCCACCAGTCCCCAGGCTGTATGAAGGCGAGCTTCCACCGATCGCATTTGTTGGTTCGCCAGTCGCGGGGGGCGGCGCCACTTGACGTTCAAAATCGCGTCCGAGTTGAACTCGCGCCTCGTTGATTACCGTTGATGTAAGACTCGAGGTTAGTCTCAAGACACCCCAGTTGACATCGACCAAGTCATCGCCAAAGCTAGCGATCCCGCGTGTGACAGTAACGCCTGTTTGCACACCGGCCGGTGATACCCAATGTAGACGGTTATAGGTAAAGGTCAGCGTATTTTTATCGTTAAGGCGCCAATCGATCTTCGGCAGAAAAATTGTCTGATCTCCTCGGCGCGCAACTTGGCCACTTAAGCTCTTGGCAAAGGTTAAGGCCGCATCTGCCTGCGCGGCTGTAAGACCTCTGGAAGTCAACAAGGATTGGCTATAGGTACCGTAGAACGAGGAGTTCGAGGGCGCGGCAATTCCGGGAAAATTTCTCTTCTGCTGATCATAGCTAAAGAAAAAGAAAAGCTTGTCTTTCTTAATAGGCCCACCGATCGCTCCTCCGAATTGTTTGCGATTATCCTCCGGCTTGACCGGCAATCCATTGACAAACGTCGACGGATTCCGGGCGTTAAATCGTTCATCGCGGTAAAAAATAAAAGCCGAGCCGTGAAACGCGTTTGTCCCGCTCTTTGTAACGGCATTAATTACGCCTCCCGCAGCGCGCCCATACTCGGCAGAGTAATTTGACGTGTTGACCTGGAACTCACGAATCGCAGCTTGGCTAATCGCATAATTAATCCGGGTGCGCCCGCGGGCTTCTGAGAAGAAGGCTTGATTATCATCTGCGCCATCAACGGTATTGTTATTCAAAAGACCTGAGATTCCCCGAAAACTAATTAGCCCGAAGGCACCATCGGCCACCGCGCCAGGAGTACCAATAGCGAAGTTTGCCCAACGGCGACCATTGTTCGGCGACTCGTTTATTGACAGCTCGTTGATATTTGTCGAAAAATCCTGCTGAGTAGTATTGATGACTGGCGCTTCGGCAACTATCTGAACTGTTCCAGTCACACCCTGGAGCGATAAGCCGACATCCATCGGGGTTGAGCGCCCCACCTCGACCACCACATTCTCATTTGTAAAGGGCGCGAAACCGGAAGCATTTACAGAGACCGTGTACAACCCGGGTTCTAGATTGATGATCTTGAAGCTGCCGTTATCGTCGGTCGTGGCGCTAGCTTCTTTGTTGGTGCCGGTGTTTTTGGCAGTGATGGTAGCACCGGCTATTACTTCCTTGTTGGGATTCGAAACAGTGCCGTTTATTGCGCCGGTAACAGTTGACTGGGCCATCGCGCTCAGCGCGCAGATTGCGACGAGCACAAAAGTAGCGAAGCAAAATCGAAGGGTTTTACACATAACAGGAGAACTCCTTAAGGAAATCAAAATCGTTGAGACCAAATTGCGCGCGAACCGTCGGGCGCAGACTTTACCGAAGAATCCGAGAACGTTTTGGATTGCTTGTTCCGACGAAAAAACTGGCAACAAGCGGAGATGGCAGTTTCTATCATGACGAGTGACGGCACCGCAAGCTTAAAAATAAAGCGGTTGTATGAAATGTTCGTTAACGATCTCGTCGACCGGCTTTTAAGCCTGCGTCAGCGATTTTCCGCAAAACTTGTGCCTGAGGCCGCACTGCCGGTTAACTCTCGTTAACGACACTGTTTGTCGAAGGTTGATTGACAGTACTTTCCAATTTACCCGAGACGTTTTGGACGAGAATTTGGATTTTCTATGAAAATTAGGAATTGCGGTTAAGAAACCTAATCAATAAACCGGTGTTTCTCGCGATATCGATGCAGCAACTCTTCCAGAAAGCCCTCGTACGTGAATGTCGCTAGATCATATTGTGGGCGCAGCTTGAAAAGTATCGGCATCGCCACGCGCCAGGCCATCCATTGGCGCGGATAATCTTTCAAATCCCAACGACGACGCAGAAAACTTTCCACGACTGAGATTTCCTGCTCGGTCAGCATATTTACGTCCGCAGTGAAATCGACCGGCTTGAACGAACGTCGCAGCGCCAGGTCGGAAACCGGAGACGCGAAGACCTCTGCGAACGCGGGCGCTTCGGCTTCTCGTTCGCGCACCACCACCGTGCCGGCTACTAAGTCGCCCACACGCTGGTCGCGGTTAGTGATAAAAACTGAAATCAGTCCAATGGAATAAAATGGAAGCGGCATGATGTCGAAGTCGCGCAGAAGATTTCGCACCGTCGCCTCGAAGAAACTGATTGGCCGCCCATCTTCGCGAATTACACGCAGCTTCATCCAGCGCTTGCCAGGCGTTTGTCCCTGCCACAGCCATTCGAAGAACGCGAAGTAGCCTGACATCAACAGAAAGACCAGAATGATGAGCAGGGCGATGACCCACTTCGGCGCGCTCAAGAGCCGATCTCCCAGGTTCGCAAAACTTACGATGATGGAAAAAAACAGGATCAGAGAGACGAGGGCGACAATTTGAATCGTGTGGTCGATAGCACAAGCGATGAAGCGATTCCCGATCGACGCTAGAGCGAAGTGCAAAGGCACGCGCTCCGGCGTTTCGATAATCAGAGTTTCGTCGCTGGTTAGAACTGCGGACATCGGTCATAAAATGAGGAGGTGGGTGATCGTCCCAAAACATTCTGATCACGATGCCATAAAATCGGCAGAGTTCAGGCATGCGATTGTTCGCCCCGCAGTCTGGGAAACAACTGCTCGGGAGACTTACCCGTTAGCTTGAGATAAAGTGAATCAGCACACAATTCGATATCATCGTCCCACTTTATCTCACGATGCTGACCGATATGCACTTTCTTGAAAAAGTCGTAATCGCTCCAAACCTTAAAGACGCCCTGGCCTGCTAAAGCGGAAAGATCCACCTCGCCCTTGGTTCCGTCCGAGAACTCAAGATAGATGTGATAATTCGGGCGCGCCTGAACTAAAAGAGGCTCAATCAAGTCATTCATCCTACGATCAGTATCAACTCAATTATCGAGACGAGTCAAGATTCCGTGAATTCAAACTCTTCGGTCATCGGTTGTCGCTGCAGATAATTCCAAAATGTTTTCCAACACCAGTGCCACTGCCTCGGGATAAAGCTGGTGTTCTTCTTCCAGGATTCGCGCGGCCAAACTCTCAACCGTATCATCGGGATGGACCGGTACAACGCGCTGCAAGATGATTGGCCCGCCGTCAAGGGTCTCGTCAACGAAATGGACCGTACAACCAGTCCATTTGACGCCATGTTCGAGCGCCTGCTTCTGCGCGTCCAGGCCGGGAAATGACGGAAGCAAGCTGGGATGAATGTTGAGAACACGGCCGCGGTATGCGTCGATGAATCCGCGAGAGAGAATGCGCATGTAACCCGCGAGACAAACCAGATCGATCTTACGAGCCCTCAAAGCCTCCACGATTTCTTGATCGTGCTCTTCGTGTGTGCGCCCGCGACGCTCAATAACGAGCGTCTCAATCCCGCGCTCTTTTGCTTTGGCGAGACCGGCAGCATTCGCCTGATCGCTGACGACAACCGAAACCTCCGCATTAGGAATTCGACCTCCATGAACCGCATCGGCCAGCGCCACCATGTTCGAACCGCGACCGGAGATAAGAATGCCAAGTCGAGCGCGCCGAGCAGTGTTCACCACGGAAGTCATTATCTACGTCACGACCTCGCCAAAGACCTGACTCAAATGGTGCTTGAGATGCGCGACATAATCCTTCATCAAATATTCGAGAGTAGTCGGCGCGGTGCGATCGACAGTCTCGAAGGCAATGGTTTGCAGGCTGTGTTCTGTGCGAACCTGATTCAGCTTTTCCTTTGGGGCGGACGACATCACGTGCAGCAGGTGCAGATTGTACGCTCGCCACAATTCAACCAGCTGCGGCCAGGAAGCGCTTTCGTACTGTTGAGCTTGCACCCATTTATTCTGGTCATAGCCGGGAAAAACAAGATCATCCTTGAACTGCGCCAGCACAAACCGCGCATGATTGTTCGCGGCCGAATCGATTAAATGCCCGATGATCTGTTTCGATGACCAGTGCTCATCGGCGGGCGGCGCTTCACTATCCGCTTCGCTGATCCGAAGCAGTCGTGGGAACGCCGAGTCGATCGTTTGCTTGAAATCCTCCAGCCACGGCTCCATCGCCATCACCCCTCTTGACTAGACGAGGACGACTCGCTTATCGCCGTCCGTAACCCTTCCGATTTCATAACACGAGTCGACGCGGGCTGCGATCTCAGATGCATTCGACGGCGCACAAATGATAACCATCCCGATGCCCATGTTGAAGGTGCGGAACATCTCCTCTTCCTCTATGTTTCCGATGCGCCGCATCGATTCAAAGATTGGCAGCACGGGCCACGAGCCGCGTTTGATCTCCACGTTCGTTCCGGCCGGCAAAATACGTGGGATATTTTCGAGCAGGCCGCCACCGGTGATGTGCGCGAGTCCCTTAATCATTCCGGTGTCGAGCAATGAGCAATCCTTCGAGCGTGCTGAGATAACTAACGTGCGGTTTCAAAAGCGCCGCGCCGATTGTTTCGTCTAACTCATCCAGATGCGTTTCCGCCTGGTAGCCCGTAACCTCGAAGAAAAGTTTCCGCGCGAGAGAATATCCGTTCGTGTGCAAGCCAACAGAGGGCAATCCGAGCACGATATCGCCCGGCGTAATAGTGTGACCGTCGATTATCTTCTCGCGATCGACAACGCCTACGATGAATCCGGCCACATCGTATTCGCCATCTGCATAGAATCCCGGCATCTCGGCTGTCTCGCCGCCAAGCAGTGCGCAACCATTCTCACCACAACCGTTCGCGATGCCCTCGACGATGCTCGTAATGGTTTCCGGCGCGAGCTTGCCGGTCGCAATGTAATCGAGAAAAAAAAGCGGGCGCGCTCCTTGCACCAGAATGTCATTGACGCAATGGTTCACGAGGTCGCGACCGATCGTATTGTGAATGCCGGTCGCGAAGGCGATCTTCAGTTTGGTGCCGACGCCATCCGCGGAAGCTACCAGCACCGGCTGCCGCATCTCGGGAAACGCGCCGTCGAACATGCCGCCGAAGCTGCCAATCTCAGAAAGCGTCCGCGCATTGAAAGTCGCGCGCGCCAGTTCTTTGATCTTCTCCGTCGCACGATTTGCCGCGTCGATGTCCACCCCGGCCGACGCGTAGGTTGCAGGTTTTGTCATCGAAAGAAAGTTCGCTATTAATTGCGCGGACCGAAATGATCGTCCAGCGAATCGCGGTGACGCTGAACTCGAATTCGATCCTTCACAGATGCGATGTCGAATATCTTATCAAAGTGGCAGAGAATACAGCGGACGCGACGACAGCCAAGCGCCTTCTGCTTACGAAAACGCCCAACCTGAAACTCACAGACGCAATTGACAGCGGCGCTGGGCCAGTTGTGCGTCTGCCGAAGATGCTGACGATGGACTCGCTTCGTGCGCTCCACTTCCTGATGATATCTCTTCATACCAACCTGCTTTCCGGGAGCGCACGCTTGGGCGCGCTCCCTTGGTAATGAAGAGATTCATTCGGTGAATCATGTTTTGTTTCAGCAGGTTAAGCACAATTTCATTCAGCCAGAAACAGCAAATCGAAACTACCTCACACCCCCGCTTGTTTCGATTCCAAAGAACTCTATCACCTATGCCAGCCCATCTCCTTCACCGCCAAAGCCAGCTTCTCGGCATCATCTGACCACCACCAATCATGATCCACGGCAAGCGACTCCTCTCCTTGCGAGTAGAAGGATCTAAAGCTCGACCAATGATAGTCCTTGGCAGACTTCGCGATTCCGGCTTTCACCGGATTTGCATGAATGTAATTGATCTTCTGCCAGATCATCCAGCTGCTCCACAACGGCAAGGCTTTGAAGCCTTCCTGCCAGACTTGATGACCATCTGCATCGGCGTGAAATCGAAATCGCTTGCAGACTCCGATAATGCTTTTAGCCGAAAGACTCTTGAGCGCACCTACGAACTCCTTAATTCGGCCATCGCGTGGATTACTTATCAAGTGAAAATGGTCCGGCATTAACACGTAAGCGATAAGCTTGCTCGGCCATTTCTCATTCAGACTCTTGAGTTCCTCAAGGAAAGCATTACAGCAAGCT
>QHXG01000037.1 GCA_003222845.1 Acidobacteriota bacterium
TGTGCCAGTGGCGATCGACGCGCGAGTTGTAAGGCGCGCGTGAATCGTTGAAATGCACCGCGTGAACATTTTTTACACCCACGATGCGGCGAATGATTGCGATCGTCGCTTCCAAACCCTCTTCCTCGCGAATATCGTAACCGGCAGTGAATGAATGCGCTGTGTCGATACAAACACCGAGCGGGAGTTTTGGACACCGATTCATAATCGCGCGCAGATGCTCGAAGCGATGACCGATACACTCACCCTGGCCGGCAGTGTTTTCCAACAAAATTCGAAGCCGTCCGAGCCTTAGCCCTTTGCAAGCCAGGTGCAGAGTTCGAGCGCAGGTTTCGATTCCATCCGTCTCGCACGCGCCACGCGCACTGCCGGGATGGACGACGAGATAATCGACGCCCAGCAGGATCGCCCGCTCGACTTCCTCTCTAAACGAGACAATCGATTTCGCCAGCAACAGTTCATCAGCAGCCGCAAGATTGATTAAGTAATTCGCATGGATCAGAACCGGCGAGATCTTCGTGCGCTTTCGTGTCTTTCGAAAGAGATCAATGGCTTCTTTCGTCAGCGGCTTGGCCATCCAGCCACGCGGATTGCGTGAGAAGATCTGGATCGCATCGCAACCAAGCTCGGTGCCCAGCAGAAGAGCTTCGTGCAAGCCACCTTTGATCGGAAGATGCGCCCCAATGCGAGGCTTGCGACTTTGATTTCCGGAACGCCGCTTCGTTGAATGGGAAGGCGGCTTTGTTAGAGAAGGCGATCGCCTCGTCATACCAAGTCTTCCGGACGGACTAGCGTCGGCGTGGCGCTTCCGAATTCGATCCCGCGATTGACTTCGTTGAGGGCCAAAGTGCAGTCGATCGACGGCAGATACAAACTTGCAGCAAGATCATTGACTTCGGTTTGGTTCCATGAATCGTCGCTTTGCTTCACGAACTTTGAGATATGGGGTCGGTGTTGCGCCACGAGCAGATATTCCCTCAAGCTCGGAATCGATTTGTAATAGGTGAATTTGTCGCCGCGATCATAAGCCTCAGTCGAACGGGAGAGGACTTCGACGATGAGTTCGGGATTAGTCAAAGTTTCAACCCCGCCGATATTTTCGTAGATCGGTCTTCCGCATAGAACCGAAAGATCAGCATAGCGATAAGGCGGCGCTGCGGGAGTTTTGATTCGTATGTCAGCGGGAAAAACGCGGCAGTTGCGTCCCTCCAATTTGTTGCTTAACAGCGCCGCAAAATTGATCTCGACCAAACCATGATTGGGACTCACGCCACTCATGCAGAAGACTTCGCCATTGAACCATTCCCACTTCTCTTCTGAAGTGCGCTCCAACTCGAAATAATCTTCGAGCGAGTAACGCGGCTTTATTTGGGCTGACATTGCCTTCGTCTCCGTTTCCAGCAGAAGAGATGTTATTCCCCGGCGCGTCTTTTGTCATCCGTTACAGAACCGTGAGCGGTAGCGACCGGACCTGGGTACGCAGTCGTCCCCGACTGCTTAGTCGCAGCACGGCGCAGCACAAGCAGTCGGGACGACTGCGTACCCAGGCCAGTCGCTACCGCTCACGGCTTAATGCCTTTCAACCTCTCCCATCACTCGCAGCATGTTGCCACCAAGAATCTTGTCGATGTCGCTTTCCGAATAACCGCGCCGCAAGAGTTCCGCAGTCAAGTTCGGGAGGTCGGCAACTGATTTGAGATCGGAAGGTACAGCTTGAACGCCGTCGAAGTCAGAACCGATGCCGACATGATCGATCCCCACCAGCTTGACGATGTGATCGACATGATCGACGATGCGCGCGACGGTTACAGGCGGGAGCCGTTTCAAATATTCTTCGCGCCGCACGCGATCACGGGCGAGTTTCTTGTGCACGGCATCGCCTTTCTCTTCATCGGAAGCGCGTTGAACCGGAGACGCAATCTCGGCGTCAACCTTTTTCTTCTGCTCGCTCCAGCCCGGCTCGATATGTTCCGGATAGAAGATCACGTTTACCACACCACCAGTTTTTGCCAGCGCCACAATCATGTCATCGGTCAGATTGCGCGGCACATTCGCAATTGCGCGACAACCCGAGTGCGTCGCAATCACTGGTTTCGTCGAGGTTTTCACGATGTCCCAGAACGCCGGATCGGAAAGATGCGAAACATCTACCATCATCCCGAGCCGATTCATTTCGCGAATCACGGCATGGCCAAAATCGTTGAGTCCGCGCGTCTGACCCACTGCGTCGCCTGACGATCCCGCCCAACTGGTACTCACGCTCCACGCCGCCGACATATAGCGCACGCCCATCTGGTAATAGCGTGCGACGTTTTCGAGTTTCTCGTCGATTGCGTAGCCGCCCTCCAAACCCATCAGCGCCGCGATCCTTCCAGCCGAACTTATGCGGCGAACATCGGCTGCGGTCGTCGCCAACTCCCACGTCTCCGGATGCTTGGCCGCGCGCGCGCGCACAGCCTCAATCTGTAGATCGGCGCGCTTCACCGCGCGCGCGCCGCCGAGTCCAAACAATTCCGGCTCGACCCAGATTGAGAAGAACTGCGCGTCAAGGCCGCCTTCCTTCGCGCGCACGGCGTCGAGATGACCGTCCGCCAGTCGCTGGTCCAGATCTACGCCTTCGTCAACCAGTCGCTGCGTCGTATCAGCATGCATATCGACGACAATGGCCCGGCGGTGAATCGAAAGTGCGTCATTGGCGGCGGAATTTGTCGAGGTGCTCGTCATAGTTTTTTCCGAGTTTTCAGTTTCGCTCCGGTTTCGACACGCGCTCAAGAGAGAGACCAGAGATGCGCCGATAATTAAGCAGATCAATCTTACAGTCGCTGTCGGAATTCGGGGAAACCCAAGCTGATTGGAATTCTTAGTTGAATGCAAGCTCGTTTATGAATCCTACGAAGCCACGTCTGTGGAAGCAAGCGCCCGTTACCGCCCTGGGTACGCAGGCGTCCCGCCTGCTTTTTGTGTGAGCGCTGCGCGTCTGAGATTAAGCAGGCGGGACGCCTGCGTACCCAGAGGTCCGGTTCGCTACCGCTCTCGGTTCTGTAACTAATGCCCGACTAAAGTCAGTACTCAAACGCCTCCGAATGAACATCGATCCATCTTGCAAACGGCCGCACCTTTAGAGTATCGTGCTTTGTCAATTGGTCATTCGCGGTTCTCGCAGTTTCAACGTTATCTCCAAGAAAAAGGGAGAATCAAATACATGTTTTCAAAAAGCGGCCAAACAAAAGACGTGGCCACTCCGCGCATTTGCGACGTAGTCTGGCACGACGGCGAATTCATCAAATGGAATGATGCGCGCGTGCACGTGATGTCGCATGTTCTGCATTATGGCTCCAGCGTCTTTGAAGGAATCAGGTGTTACGCGACGGAACGCGGGCCCGCGGTCTTTCGGCTGCGCGAGCACATGCGGCGCTTTTTGAATTCCGCCAAAATCTATCGCATGGATCACGAGTGGTCCATCGATGATTTTTGTGATGCTTCAGTCGAACTCGTGCGTCGGAGCGGGTTGGAGCAGTGTTACATCCGGCCGATTCTGTTCCGCAGCCTGGATGAAGAACATCCGGCCTTTGGGGTGAATCCCTTTCCGAATCCCTTGACCTGTTATATCGGAGCCTGGGATTGGGGAAAATATCTCGGCGACGAAGCAATTGAAAAAGGCGTGGATGTTTGCGTCTCGACCTGGAATCGGCTGACGCCAAACTCTCTGCCGGCCATGGCCAAGAGCGGCGCCAACTACATGAACTCGCAGTTAATTAAGATGGAGGCATTGCTGAACGGCTTCGCTGAAGGCATCGCGCTCGACGATCGCGGTTATGTCTCCGAAGGCTCAGGCGAGAACATTTTTCTGGTAAGCAACGGCGTCGTCAACACGCCACCGCTTTCGTCTTCAGTTTTGCCGGGCATCACACGCGACAGCGTGATTCAGATTTGCCAAGAGCTAGGATTGACGATCAAGGAACGCAGCATTCAGCGCGCAGCCCTTTACGTCGCGGACGAATTGTTCTTTAGCGGCACTGCGGCAGAGATCACGCCGATCCGCTCAGTCGATCGCATCTCGATTGGATCGGGCGGACGCGGCGAGATTACTGAACGCATTCAGAAGGTCTTTTTCGAGATCACAAAAGGCGAGCGCCCGGCGCCCGGTCCGTGGCTCACCTATGTGCGCGAACAGGTGCAGGCGCCGGAACCAGCAACCCCCCTGACGAAGGGCGCGGACTACGATTCAACGGATGTTCCGCCCGCGAGGGTTGCAAAATCACCTGTACCTGAGTTTGTCGCGAGCGCTCATGCCAGCAAGTAGTCGGAAGCAGGAATGGAAAACACTCGAAGGCAGCGAATAATTTCGCTGCCTTCAGCTTTTCAACTCTACTGGTTTTACTTCCAGACATGGATCAGGCCGGACCACAGACAAGAGAAGAGATAGCGCGAGATGTGCAGCGCTTGTGGCAGGAGTCTGCTTACTTCTGGGACAAGCATCGCGCCACTATCGCCGAGATGTTCGCGCCGTTGACCGACGCGTTGATCGAAAGCGCGCACATCGCCGCCGGACATTCGGTGCTCGACGTGGGTGGCGGCGTCGGCGAGCCTTCGCTGACAATTGCCAAAGTTGTCGGACCTGGAGGAACGGTGACCTGCACCGATCCGATTGCTCCGATGATTCAGTCTGCGGAACGCGAGGCGCAACGTCGCGGCCTTCACAACATGAAATTTCAGCAATGCCCGGCGGAATCGCTGCCGATCCCGGATGATCAGTTCGCCGCCGCCGTGGCCCGCCTCAGCGCGATGTTCTTCGCGGACCCGCCTGCGGCCTTGCGCGAGATCTTGCGCGTGGTGAAACCAGGAGGCCGCGTCTCGTTCGTGGTGTGGGCGCCTGCTGAAATGAATCCGTTCTTCTACGTTATCACCAACGTAGTCGATCAATACTTGCCATCGCCGCCGACGGACCCGGACGCGCCCGGCGCCTTTCGCTTTGCTGAGGGTGGGAAACTCGCGAGCCTCTTACGCGAAACCGGCGCCGTTCAAGTCGATGAGCGGCTCTTACAGTTTCACATCCAGGCCGATCTACCGTTGAAGAAGTTTTGGACTTTGCGCTCTGAACTCTCGGACACTTTGCGGGAGAAAGCGAAGAAATTGTCGTCTGAGCAATTGGCGCAGATCGAGCAGGAAGTCACTGCCGCCGCCCAGCCATTTTTCCCAAATAACCAAATGAACTATCCCGCCGCGGTGATCGTGGTCACGGGACAAGCATAATGTTTCCCGAAAGCTGATATTTTGTGCTCCTCACGGCCCAAACCGCTGTCGATACTCACCTGACGTAATGAATGCCTTAACCATCTCGGCAGCTACAAAGTTGCCGTTGAAAGCATTCAGCTTCGTCAGCCAAAAGTCGTAGCCCGTATAGTCTGCGTCAGGCGCATCGTTCGGATTGCGACGCAAGTAACCAATGTACTGCATTAAGACGAATGCGCGATTGAATTCATGCTGATACAGCGTCGCGTTCTCCGCCACGTCGCGTAACGCGCGCGATCGCGCCGCCACGTCTTGGTGTTTGTGGCTGAGCCAAACTCGGCGATCGCAGCATTCCGATCACTTGTCGATGGCGTCACGCCGGCATTCGCGAACAACTGATTTACAAACTGCGTCGGGGTCAGCGAGGTTGGAAGCGCCGCCGCGAATCGCGAGCGCTGCACGAACTCATTCCTTGCGCGCCGACTCCGTCGCATGCTTCCACGCTTCCCGATAATCATCGATGCCTTGAGGTTTACTGCTGGCGGTGTCCTGATCGCCTTTTGCAAGTTGCTTGTTGGCTTGGTCAATCTCGTTAGTGTCCCCGTGCGCGGCAATAGCGTCGTTGATGGCGATTTGGGCCAATTGGCGATCCGCACTCGCGATTCGATCACTCAATGCGAGCAGCTCGTCGCCGGAAACTGAACTATGTTTGTGAATGGCCAAATCGATAAGCTTGATGACCGTCTGTTTCTCTTCATCAAAGTCCTGATCGCCGGTCTTGGCCTGAAGGTGCAAGGCGTCGATCCAAAGCGCGGGAGCGAGCGAGTCGCTCAAGCTCTTAATGGCGTCGTCGAGCTTGTGGGCGTCATCTTTGTCGGTCATCGCGGCGCGCAGCGAAGTAAGTTCACTGAAGACGCTTTGCTTGTCATCTCGCGGCGAGGTCAATCGAGCAATGACAAATGGAGAAAGCGACGGCACGGTTGCGCAAACCATTTTGGTGGAAAAGTCGTGACTGGAAGTTCGATCAACGAGCACTCCGTTTTCACCGTGCAGCACTTTCAAGTTTGCAAAGGTCGTTTGGTCAGTGACCGATGACATGTTGAAGCAAATAGTGACCGGCGCGGTGTACGTAGTCGTCGTGGAAATGTCATAAGCAAGCCCGCCAATCGTCGCGTAGCCATCGGGCAGCGTTCCCTGCGAATTGGGATCAATAGGTGTGACTGTTGTCTTGCCCGCCGTCGAGACCCCGGCAAAAGTAATATTCCTTGCGGCTTGATCTCTACTCTCATATATTGCCCTTCTGAAAGTAGTATCTCGTAATGGTGTTTCTGCCCACCCGCAATCTCACGCTCGACGGATTGACCCAATTCAAGAGTTTTGCTTTCCTCCGTATTCGGCGGTTCTTGAGTTCGGGCCGGTGACGAATGATTTCGAACGGATCGAGAGACGCCGGCGCGCATGTTCGCGCCTCGAGCTGAGTGAAGCGAGAACAAGAGCACAAACAGAGAGAGGAGACGCATGGCGGCAGCGGATTGCGGTCGCCTCGTGCGAGGCATCGGCGGTTTGGACCAGGTTTGAACGGCGCGATTCATTGCGGCTTAATTCCCATGAAGGAGTACCATGGCGGCAATTG
>QHXG01000185.1 GCA_003222845.1 Acidobacteriota bacterium
GGACGCGGTGACGCGGAGAAACGGAGACGGGTGAAAGTCAAATTAGGGAAGGAGTTTACCACCGTGTATCAGGCGGCCATTGACGCTGCCATGCGCATTTTCGAAATCACAAAGCGATTTCCGACGGAAGAGCGGTTCTCGATGGTCGATCAGATACGCAAAGCCTCGCGATCTGTCTGCGCCAATATTGGCGAAGCATGGCGCAAGCGTCGCTATCCAGCTCATTTCGTCAGCAAGTTAAGCGACTCTGAAGGTGAAGCCGAAGAAACTCGAGTCTGGTTGGATCTAGCCTTCCGTTGTAAATACATCTCTGAGGAAGAGGCTAACGAACTCGATCAAACTTATGATGGGATACTTGGTCAGCTCGTGCGTATGATAGAACATCCTGAACAATGGACGATCAGAAAGCACAGCACCCAATAAATCCACGACGATTGATCGAACCTGAGTCCGCGCACCGTCTCTTGTGGGCCAGTTTTTTTGTATTTGGCGGCTCATGCCTTCTAGCTCTCGCCCTCACCACTCGCATTTCTTCGAGGCTAGAGGAGAGAGACCAGGTCCCCGTCTCCGTGTCTCCACGTCCCGCCGTCTCCGCGTCCGGAGATTTCGAATATCTCTGGTACGAAGCGGAAAACATGCGCGGCATTTCTGAAACGTCGCAACATGAGCCACTCTTGAATCCTTCCTATCTTGATTTGCCGTCGGCGAAGGCGCCAAGCTGGTGCATCAGCGGGCCGGGGGTGTCTGCTGAATGGTCGCAGGGCGGCGAGAGTGAATGGAATTCAATTGCCGCGAGCGCGAACGAAACCCACGGAACGATTTTGCAGGACATAGAAATCCCGCGCGGCGGCGAATACAAAGTGTGGGTGCGTTACGCAGACTTCGCGAATAAGTCCGAGAACTTCGTCGTGCGGATTATGCAAGAGCGACGCGCAGTGTTTCGACACGAATTCGGAGCGAAAGACCTTATCGATCCACATGATGAGACGAGCACATACTGGGGTTGGGCCTTTACCTGGGACGGCGCGCCGGCAACTCTGGCCAAGGGTCCGGCGCGAGTATCGATCGAGATCGATAAAGCAGCGCCAGCTCGTCGTCAGGTCGATTGCTTCCTGGTTACCAACGACTTGGCCTTTGTTCCTGAAGGCCGGCGCAAACCTGATTTCGCCGCACTGCATTATCTGCGTGAATGGTCGAAGTCACAGACAGCATTTGCGCCGCTGATCGGTTCGACGCGCGCCGACCTTCCAATGACGTGGCAGCGTCCCAAAGTCGCCGGTCGTGACTTCATGATGCCCTGGAACATCGCGAAAGATTTCTGGCGGCTCTATGACAAGCCCCCGAACCAGCGGCCGCTCTATCCGTTCAGCGCCGAACCAATCGATGAGTTTGTCAAAACCTATTCAGGCAAACGCGAAGTTCCGATCTTCGATTCAAAACTAATCGTTCCCGTCGTCTACATCAACGATCTGCCGGAACTCTTGAAGGATGGCAGCGCGTTTCGTCGTTATCTCGCGGAGACGAAATCACCGTTTGCAGTTTTGATAAATTACGGTTCGGCCAGTTTTGCATCCGATGCGGACGCGCGCATCGCTTGGAATCTCCTGAACGGCGAGTTGCGCGACCAATTCCTCGGCTGGATGTCCGGCGAGAGCATCGGCTTTGTCTGGGACGAAGCGCCGAAGTATCTAAGAATTTCTCCCGACATGTCACGCGCTCAATTACTCGATGCTCTTCGAGGTTTTTATACCGGCGCCTTGGCGCGAAAGTGGAGCGCAACTTTCAAGACCGACGCCGGGCCGATGTGGGAAAAGATGTTGCCGGCACAGTCGACTTCGAGCACGTCGTTCGCGCATGCGCTGAGTGAATGGGGAGTAAGATTTCTGGGAATGGAAACGTCGGCCGTACAACCGATGACGGCGATGCGAATTGCGTTTACGCGTGGCGCTGCGCGGCAGTTTGGCGGCGAATTTTTCTATTATCACGCGCCGAATTTTGGCGACACCGCCACGACGTTCACGAAGCAACAGAACTTTGCCGGGCCCGACAATTTCTTCCATACTCGCTACGGCGCGACGATGGGACCGTCGCTGTCGTGGTATCGCAAGAGTTACTACTTGTATTACATGTCCGGCGCTTCGGCGATTTATCTGGAGCAGGGTTTCGATCAATTTTTCAAGCCGGGTCCGGGCGAACATCCTTTTCAACTGAATCCACTCGGACGTATCACCGACGAGTTCGTGCGATTTGCCGACCAGCATCCCGATCGCGGCGCGCCCTATACGCCGATCGCATTCTTACTCGACCCGGCGCACGGTTGGGACATGACTGACTATCCACAATGGCCATTCGGGGTTGCGCAGATCAACCGCAGCGATCGAGCCCTGCGCGAGTTATTTGGCGCGGCTTACTATCCGGGCCCGGTGCGCGAGGGTGAGCCGGCGAGCGGCGAGCGACAATCATTCGTGCCCGGTATCTTCGGAAACATCTTTGATGTTCTGGTCGCCTCGCAAACACACCAAGACGCGATCGATTCCTATGCGGCCCTCATTGCTGGTGGACGGATCGATTGGTCCAATGAATGGGCGACGAAGCTCGCGGACTACGTACGCAACGGTGGCGTCGTGGTTCTGAATTCCGCGCAGATCAAAGGACTGCCGCCGGACTTTCTCGGAGTCCGTCTGATGGGAACAACCGGCGAGGCCCACAACGCGCGCTGTCTTTCAAAGGACGAATCGCCACAGGACCTGCACGGTGGCATATTTCGTTTTGAACACGTGGAGATGAAAGGCGCGGAGATTCTGATTGCCACGCCGTCGAATGAACCGCTGGTCACCATCAACAAACTCGGCCGCGGCAAGGTGGTATTCGTCGCCGTGCCCGATCTGCTTGGCGAGGACGAGCGCATCACGACGTTTGCCGCGCATCTGCTGACTCATCTTGCCGCCGATGCAACACCCGTGAAGGTCGATGGCGAGGTCGAATATTTGATCAATCGCAACTCGCATGGCTGGGTCGTCACCTTATTCAACGACAATGGCGTGTTCAAGCCGCAACAAGGCCTCGCTCAAGTTGATCGCAGTGCGACTGTGAATGCGACGATTACATTGCGAGGCGCCGCGCTCGCAAACGCCAGTGAATGGACATCGGATCGGACACTGGCGATCAAGAAACAAGTCGGATCGGCTGACAGTGTGACTCTGAACATTGCCCCCGGCGGCATTGCGGTTGTTGAGTTGATGACCGCGCGTTAACATGGTGACGCCTCAACAAAACAAATGGCCGATAAGGTAGCTCGAAAGTTTTTCCTCAGCGGTGACGTGCAGGGTGTCGGGTTTCGTTTCTTTGCACAGCGCGCGGCCGCGCGACATCAGATTGTTGGTTACGTGAAAAATCTGGCTGATGGCCGCGTCGAGGCTTTGGCCGAGGGTCCCGCGCGGAATGTTGAAGCGTTCAAGCACGAACTGGCTACCGGTCCGCGCTTCTCTGCAGTTGATCACGTAGAGGAAATCAATCTCGATCCGTCAGGCCGATACTCGTCTTTCCGAATTGAGCACTGATCCTTTTTCATTTGTCGTTTACAGTTCGCGAATTCAATTTGGAAGTGCAACAGATTGCACATTTGGCTTCGCCCTGTAAGGGCGAGATGTTTATAGCCTGATAATGCTCTATTGCCCAGGCGCTCCGTAGGAGCGCGATGTTTTGGTTGGTCCACCAGGACTTTACGATGTTTCGCTCCTAACGGAGCGAGGTGTTTTAGGCTGCCGGTGTCTATAAACATCTCGCTCCTCTGGAGCGAGGCCGCCTTCTCAACGTTGCCGTCAAACTTGAATCCACTGTTAATGAGCCCCCGCTCTTTGCTGAGGTGACGCAGTAGGTTTATGTTTGCTCGATAATTACGCCGGGGGTATCGCTGCACAGACGAATCGGTCACGTGGCGCCATGATTCATCCTGGGTGATGTTCTTCTCGTATGCGGTGTGTGCGGTGTATATCGAATCGCGGGCGATGTTCACGGGCCTTGCTATTCACAATCGGTTCTGACGTGGAATCTGAAACCGCAGACACATTGCAAACGTAACAAGCACTGAAATGGAAGAGACGAAACCTACACTGGTTCTGGAGCGCGTCACCAAGCGCTTTGGCGGGTTTACCGCCGTCAGCGATCTCAGTCTGCAAGTGCGACCCGGCCGCGTCTTTGGTCTCATTGGCCCGAACGGAGCAGGCAAGACGACCACGATTCGCATGATCGTAAATATCACGGCGCCCGACTCAGGCCGTATCGAATTGTTTGGCCAGCAGATGAATACCGCCTTGCAGGATCGCATCGGATATCTGCCAGAGGAACGCGGCCTCTACAAGAAGATGAAAGTCGGCGAGCAGTTGCGTTTCTTTGCCGAGCTGAAGGATTTGCGTGGCCAGGAAGCAGACAAAAGGGTCAATGATTGGTTGAAGAAGCTCGAACTTTCTGCCTGGAAGGACAAGCGCGCGAAAGAATTGTCAAAGGGCATGCAACAAAAGGTCCAGT
Organism: Acidobacteriota bacterium; assembly: GCA_003222845.1. GTDB lineage: Bacteria > Acidobacteriota > Blastocatellia > Pyrinomonadales > Pyrinomonadaceae > UBA11740. Next base: position 4,528 of record QHXG01000185.1, read on the forward strand.
TCATCACCGCGGTCATTCACAATCCCGATTTGGTGATTCTCGACGAGCCGTTTTCAGGGCTCGATCCAGTGAACGTGGACTTGATGAAGCAAACGATCCTGGAACAGAAGGCGGCCGGCAAAACGATTATTCTCTCGACTCACCAAATGGAAATTGCGGAGAAGCTTTGCGATGACGTGTGCATGATCAATCGCGCGCACAAAGTTCTGGATGGCAGGTTGCGTGAGATTAGACGCAGCTTTTCGCGCAACGCCGTCGCACTGCAGTTCGCCGGCGGCGATGGGTTGCTTAATGATTCTTCGTTGGTGGCTAACGTTCGCCAGCACGATGAAGAATTCGAAGTGCTAATGGCCCCGGGCGCAAGTCCTCAAGCGCTGCTGAAACGCCTGGTTGATTCGGGAGCGATGGTGACCAAGTTTGAATTGGTCGAGCCCACTCTTCACGATATTTTCATAGAGAAAGTCAGAGAAGCTGAATGAGAAAATTCTTCGCCGTCGTCAAGCGTGAATACATCCAGCGGGTGCGGACGAAGTTTTTCGTGATCGCAACCATTCTTGGTCCACTGATGATGGCCGCATTTACGATCGTGCCGGCGATGATGTTCGGCATCAAGTCGGGAGGGCCGACCCGCCTGGCAATCGTTGACCAGACCGGCAAGATGTATGAACGTGTGGCGAAAGAAATCGTGAGCCGTAAGAGTTCGCGCACAGAGAGCGCGACTGAGGCAGAGCCCGCTCAGCCGGCGGTCGGACCCAACAACTCAAGTGATCAAATTAACCGAGCCGGTAAGATGATTAACTCAACGTTCGTCGTCGAACAGGCCCGCCTCAACAATCGTTCCTTTGATGAAGTCAAAAAAGATTTGGAGGCAAGGGTTGAGAGCCGGGAACTTGAGGGCTATGTGGTGTTGCCACCGAATCTCCTCAAGGATGGACAGCCTGAATTCCGCGCTCGCAATACGGCGGATCTTTTCACCAAAGAGAATATCCAAAGCGCCATCAGCCGGGCGGTTCGGGGTCAGCGTTTGGTCGAAGCTGGGATCGACGAAAAGGTTGTGGCAAAGGCATCAGAGTCAGTCGATCTGAAGACGGTTGAAGCCGGCGGCAAAGAGAGCAAAGGCGAAGCGAGTTTTTTCTTCGTCTTTGGCATCGGCTTATTGATTTACATGAGCGTGCTACTTTACGGGCAGTTCGTGCTGGGGGCGGTGATTGAAGAAAAAGAAACCCGCATCGCCGAGATTCTGTTTTCTTCAATGCGATCATTTCCGCTGATGATGGGTAAGCTCATCGGTGTTTCTCTGGTGGCTCTGACCCAGCTCGGAATTTGGGCCATGGCTTTTCTGGCTTTTTCTCTGTGGGCAGCCGCGGGATCGTCAATTACCCTGCCGCACATCCCGCCCATGCTGTTTGTTTACTTCGTGGTTTACTTTTTGATGGGCTATTTTATTTACGCGACCGTCTACGCCGTGGTCGGCTCAATGGTGACCACTACGCAAGAGGGCGGGCAACTCGCTTTGCCGGTGGTCCTAATGCTGGTTGCGGGGTTTTATCTCTCGTTCAATATCATTCGCAGCCCCAGTTCACCGCTGGCATTCTGGGCTTCGATGTTTCCGTTCTTTGCGCCGATTACGATGTTGGTGCGGATTGTCACCGAAACCCCGCCGCTATGGCAAATTCTGCTTTCGCTCGGTATCGGCGTCGCGACGGTCGTGGGATTGATGTGGGTCGCGGCGCGCATTTATCGCGTTGGCATGCTGATGACTGGAAAGAAGGCGTCAATTCCCGAGGTGTGGCGCTGGGTGAGACAGGCTTGACGATTGCGGATTTCGGATTGCGAATTGCGGATTTGAGTTGCTTTTATCGCGAACGCGCCCACTAATGCCGATTGAGATTGAAAAGAAGTATCGTTTGACGAAAAGACAGCGTCAATCGATCGAGCGGCGCTTGCAAGAGATAGGCGCATCTTCGCGCCCGCTGGAGTTTGAAGAGAACACTCTGTATCGCGGGGGCCGGCTCGATATTGGAAATTGCATACTCCGGTTGCGACGCGTCAACCAGCAAGGGTTTTTTTTGACCTTTAAGCAGCGTCTGCCGACGAAGTCAGCGATCAAGCATCAACAAGAGGAAGAGACTGAAGTCGCTAGCGCGGACGCGATGCACGCGATTCTGACGGAGTTGGGTTATCGCCCGGGTCTGGTTTATGAAAAACGGCGGGCGCGCTGGAATGTCGGCGCAGCCAAAGTGGTGATCGACGAACTTCCGTTCGGGCTATTCATGGAGATCGAAGCGTCAGAGAAGGAAATTAGGCGCGTCGAACGATTGCTGGGCGCAAAAGACTTGCCGGCCGTGATGGAAACCTATCCTTCCATAACTGCCAAGCTGGGGCAGGACCGAGACGGCATCATCGAAGCGCGCTTCGCGCGTTCGAAACGAAAAAGCTCGCGTTAGCGGCGTGGTTGAGCTAGGGAGTTTTTCTCTAGCCCAGGCGTTTACGCCTGGGAAAGGAAAGTAAAGGGAACGAGATTGGTTTTAGCCTCCTTCAGGAGGCTTCGGTTCGACGTTAAGAACGATGAGCCATTCAAAGAGAAGCCTCCTAAAGGAGGCTGGATTGAAATCAAATATTTTCGCTCCCAGGCGTAAACGCCTGGGCTAGAGAAAAGCTGTAAAGAAAAGGAAGGAAAGCTTCCTTAATAATTTCTCTCGCGCACGTTAACTCTCTGCACAGAGAACACCACGCGCATCGTCTCTGGGCGTCGATCGAGTGACGCGGGAACGAACGCGGCGTCTTGCCGAAGCGCTTTGTCAAAATCTTCCAGCATGCGGCGATCGCGCGGCGCGTGCATGATGTCAGCCAATGAAGCCGAGCCATTGCTGAAAACATCCGCCACTACCACCATGTCATCCGCATCCTGACGACGATCTGATTGAAGACGAAGATATGACCGCGTCAAGGTCGCCAGCGCGCCTCCGGGATTCAGGCTGGGTGATTCGGCATTGTAGGGATTGCGCAGGGCGGCATAACTCTCGGACGAAATCGGCTTGTTGATGTCATAGCCCACCGCCAGAATATCGACCGGCACGTCCACCAGCGCCGCTTCATCAAAAGCCAACGCCGCTTCATGCAAGGCAATCACATGGGGGCGAAACGCGGCGAACACCGACACGAACAGTAATACTGAGGCGAGAGAACTAAAAGCATAGCGCATCGCGCGAGGTTGCAACCATTCAAGCGCGAGATCATTAATCAGATCGACGAATGTCGCTTTGCTACGAAGTTTTTGCGCGTCAGCCTCGGCAACCAATGCTTGATTGATCGACGGGATCAAATCAGGGGGAGGCAAAGGTCGCGACAGCGTCGTCAACCCACGGCGAATAGTTCGGAGTTCCTCGAGGTGAGCGCGACACACGGGACATACTTCCAAATGTCCGTAGCACTCTGAGCGTGCTTCCGGCGTCAAGCCGTTATCCGCGTAGAGCGAAAGCGATTCCTGAATTTCGTCACAATTCATTGCCGTCTTCCAATTGCCGATTGCCTCGAATGGCTAGCCAACCCCGGCTGCCTTCCCAAATTCAGAAAGGCAACACCGACCTGGAGACCGCGAGCGTTCAGGCCAATCAACCGTAGCGAAGCGAAATTTAACGGGTTGTTGCTGGCCACGTTTTTCAAATCACTCCGTCGTTGATTGACTAGCTTTCAAGCCAGCCCCAGGTCGTCACTTCGACCCAATTGGCACCGAGTTTTGTGAAGCCGGGGCGGGCCAACCATTCGTCTTAGAAAGATCCTTCGAGTTTGCGTCGCAACTCCAAACGTCCGCGGGCGATTCGTGATTTCACAGTTCCTATATTGATTTTGAGTGTCGCGGCAACCTCTTCGTAACTCAATCCTTCCACGTCGCGCAGTATCACAGCCTCGCTGTAGGCGCGCCGCAGACTAAGCAATGCTTCTCGGAGTCGATTCTCGCGCTCGTGCGCTAATGTTTCCTCCTCGGGATCGGCGGCACCCTCATTCCGCAGGTTCGCGGCCAGCGGCTGCTCGCCTCGTTCGCCAGGCGCATCGAGCGAAACGGTAGCGTCGCGTCTTCGGCGTCGCCACCAGCGCCAGCGATTCCGTGCCTGGTTGACAGCGATGCGATAAATCCACGTTTTCAAATCCGCTTCGCCACGAAAGCGATCAATGCTTTGATAAGCGCGCAAGAAAGTCTCTTGCGTCAAATCGCGGGCCTCTTCCGCATCGGTCGTCAATCGATAGAGCAGGGCGTAGACATCGCTCGATCGCTCCGCGACAAGTTGTTCAAACGCCGCGGCCTCTCGTCGCCTTAGTCTTTCAAGGAACTGGCCGTCGCTTGACGGACGAACCTCAACCGGAGCTGCCGAGGCAACTTCTTCCAATCCCGCGTGCCCTCGGAGGGCAACTTGCTCTCCGTAGCTCACTTGGTAACCCCCTCGGCGTCCTTCCGGATGAGAAGCTCGAAACCTGGCAATTGCGTTCGCTTCCCCGACCCACGGCTGTTTAGAAACCGACCACTCTGATTTTGTTCCCGCTTATTCATTTCGAAAAAGTGCTTACGCCAAGCCAATGATTTTGATGATCGCGGTGCGCGCCAGCGTTGCGATCCGGCTCCGAACATGGAGCGTAGACTTTCAGTCTGCGTTCGTGTCCCGCCACAACCTGAAGTCTACGCTATCTTGCACCGCGATCTGAAAATTATCTGCACATTGCCTCCCTTGACAAGCCTTTGAGCGGTCGCTACATTCGCTGTTTCTGCGATCATACACCAAAATGAACGCACTTGACTGTGCGTACTTGCAAAGGAAGAAGATTTGGCAAAATACAAGAAAAAGCGGGCCCGTGAACTGAAGCATGACCGGTTCCGCGATACAACGATGTTGTTGGCGGACCGGTTGGCGGAGCGCGCAGCCGGCCGCGGACGACAAATTCTGTATGGCTTGGCGGCGATCGTGATCATTGCAGCGGCCGCATATGGAATTGTGCGCTGGCGTCACAAACATGCTGAGGAGGCCCAACAAGCGATGGGCCGCGCCATTACAATCAATGACGCGGAGATTTCTAGCTCTCCGGCGCCGGGCTCACATGATCCAGTGTTCTCTACACCGCAGGAACGATCAGAGCGCGCAATTCAGGAATTTGAAAAAGTCGCGGCCAAATACGGCGAGCCTTACCGCTCTGAGGCGCGCTATTTCATCGTCACGAATAAACTCGTTACGGATCGGGCAACGGCCGAAACCGAATTGCAGTCTATGAGCCAGGGCAGTAGTGAAATCGCAATCCTGGCAAGATTCGCGCTGGCCCAGACCAAAGAATCGGACGGTAATCTCGACGAAGCAGCCAGACTTTACAGCGAAGTCGCGAAAGCCGGATCCGGAACCGTGACTCCCGATATCGCGAACTTGCGATTAGCTTCTGTTTACGACAAACAGGGCAAGAAGGACGAAGCAGCGGGTCTGCTCTTTAGTATCGTCGTTGCGTCTCGCAAAGCCAAAGACAAAGACGGAAAGCCCGTTCCGGAATCTGCCGCTTCTCGCGCAGCCGCGCAGCAACTGCTGAAGATCGATCCAACGCGCCATGCTCAGTTGCCGCCCCCGCCCTCGCCGATGAATCTCTGAGACGTGAGAACTCAGATCTCAGATATGAGATTTGAGATTCCAGAATGGATGGCCTGACGCATTCGCTGGTTGGTCTGACCTCAGCCAAGGCGGGACTTGAACGCTGGTCCCCATACGCGACGGTCGTCTGTATCCTCTCTGCAAATGCTCCCGACATCGACGTCATTTCCGGTTTCTTCGGCGGCCGCTGGACCCTGTTGCATTATCACCGCGGGATCACACATTCAATCATCGGCACGCTGACGCTCGGGTTTCTGATTCCATCCATCTTCTATGCCGTTGATCGAGCGATCGCGCAAAGGCGAAAACGTCCGCCGCAAATTCGTTATCGCGGACTACTGATTGCCTCGTTGATCGCGGCTGCCACGCATCCGTTGATGGATTGGACAAATAATTACGGCGTGCGGCCGCTGTTGCCGTGGAGTGGAAAGTGGTTCTATGGCGATCTGGTGTTCATCATCGATCCGTACATCTGGCTGGTTCTTGGCGGCGCCGCCTTCCTGCTCACCAGCAATCGACGCTTGAAGATCATCGGATGGGCGGTGCTCGGCATTGCTTCGACACTCTTGATCCTTCTCGCCCCCACTCAGCGTGGGCTTACTTCCACAGTCACCTTTGTAGTGCGGGCGATCTGGATTTTCGGACTGCTGGCTTTCATTCTCGCGCGCTCCTTCAATCTTCAACGGCGACTTAGAAAATCAATCGCGTTTGCTGCGCTGGCCTTCGTTGTTTTTTATTGGGGAGCGTTAGCGCTACTGCATCACGCGGCGCACGAGAACGCTCTCAGGGGTGCGAATCAGTTGGCTGCGGAGAATGGTGAGCACCTCGTTCGCGTAGTAGCCATGCCAACGACTGCCAATCCCCTTCGTTGGCAAAGCGTCGCAGAGACAGACCGGGCGATTTATCGTTTCTTTGTGGGCGTCGCAGCTCAGTCTCCGACCTCGCCGGAACGTTACGAAAAGCCTTCAGGCTTGAGTGAGCAACTAGTGTTTGCTGCATCGCTCGATCCTCGCGCTCAGGTTCTTCTCGGGTTCGCCAGATTTCCGTTGGCGCGAGTGGAGAATGAAAGCTGTATCGGCCAGACGCTCGTCCAATTTGCCGATCTGCGTTACACTGAACCTGGCGGGTCGCGTGGAAACTTCTCATTGAATGTCCCTGTCGAATGTCCCGCACGGTGATTTAGGATCTTGAGCGACTCAACGCAGAACCAATTACGTGAAGCTCTGGCCGCAAAATCCAGCGGCCAGTTTTCAGCCAAGACGAAGCTTGCCGATGTGCGTGTTTCGCCGGGAGGCTATTTGGCGGTGGCGGCTTTGCTGACTTTCGCATCACTGGTATGTCTGCGAACGAACCGGAACCTGGCTGCGCTGATTCTGATCGCCGGAACCTGGACCACGATTCCACTGCTCGTCCTCACCAATCGTATTAGCTTTGACGGCTATGCTCTTTCACGAAGGGGCCTGGTTAGCTTCATCGCCCGATTTCTCACGAGACGCGAGCAGAGCTTAAGAGTCGACGACATCGAAAGAGTTGAAGTCGCAACGCTGCGAACCCTTCGGCGTGGGGGAAATGTTCGCTACCGCTATCGAATTGAAATTGCGGGCAAGGAGCTGTTTCTGGTTTTCGCCTCGGGCGGCGAAGGATTTCGGCGGATGGCCCGCACGTTACTACCGCGGATTCCCGATTACAAGCTCGATGCGCGCGCCTGCGAGCTGCGCGACCATTTGAAAGATGCAAATATTGTTCGGGCGGAAGCTGCCGCCCTTGGAATTCCACCGGCATCAGTTCTGGATGAGACGGATGACGCAGCGCGAAAAAGGCGCCCGCCAGTACTCGAGCGCAAAGCATTGGACGACGACGCTGAGCACGCGAAGTTGCTGCGCCAGGCCGCCAACGACTTGCGCACCGCCGGTCGCCTGCGGCAATCGGCAGAAGCTTTCCGCCGCGCTTTTCATATTTCCGGCAGTGATCCATGGCTACTTTATGAGTACGCCCGGCTGTTGAGGTCGCAGGCCAGCGCATTCAGTGACGCGCGCTTGCTCGGTCGTGCTTGCGCCGCGCTAAGGCTCGCGGCGACGCGCGGTGCATCTGATGTGGGCCTGCTGGAAAGAGTCGGCGAGAGCTTTCTCGAATACGGCGATCCAGCGCGCGCTGCAAAGACATTCCGCCGCGCGTTGGAAGTAAACGACGCGGCCTGTCGCGCCCAACTTGGCCTCGCGGAAGTGGCGCTCAGCGACGGCAAACTGGCGCACGTGATTCATCATTACAATGAAACCGCGCGTATAGCGCCGGACAAAGCTGTCATGCGTTTGGCCCGGCGCGAAGGCGATTACTACGCGCGTCTTAACGACGACGAAGATTATCTGGCCGCCGAACTGCGCCGCATGAATTGGCTGGACGGTGCCGGCCGTGTTCAGCAGTTGGCGGCTCGCGTGAGTTTTGCGGCCTTGCTGGTTGCTTTGGTTGGCCCTTCGATGGACCAAGTCATAGCCGGACTGGGTTGGGCGCTTGCTTCGTCTTCAATAGTCGCATGGTCGGGTTCGTTGATTACCCGAAAGCTTCTCACCGCTCGAAGCCGCATGGACACCGGCGACGCATGACCGTCATTGAGTCGTTAACGTTTGCGGTTCCGTACATGTTAGACTTCGCCGTTGGCGTAACCCCGGACCATTTGCCCTCAAAGAGAGATTTTCATTGTGTCCTTTACTAAACAAGCCCTGCTGGCGCTAAAACGAATCTTTATTGTCATCGGAATTGCCATCGCCTTCAGTCTGGGTTTGCTGGGCGCGATTTACCTCTCGCTTCGCAGCTCTGAGACGAAGGTGCCCGACATCCTCGGCAAAGATCGCCTTACCGCGGAAAACACGATTAGCTCGGCGGGTTTGAATTTTCGCGTGCGCGCAACGCGTGCCACCAGCGAAGCGAAACCGGATACGGTCTTGATTCAACTACCGCATGCCGGTGAGATCGTTAAGGTCGGACAGACTGTAGCGGTGGATCTGAGCCGGGCCTCGAAAGATGCCGAGAGCAGCTCAAATCAAACTGCATCTAGTACAAACTCGGCGAATACAAACACTGAGACTGGAAAAAAGACTGAGAACGGTAACGCAGGCAACTCTGCGTCTAATTCAAACCAGAACAAGCCGAAGAAAAGGCCGGCTAATAAGAACGCCAACGATAATTCGAACACCAACGCAAACCGCAGTGCCAACGTCAACCGAAGCATCAATGCTAATCGAGCCACGACCGGCAATGGAAATAATCAGCCAGGAAGTGTTCGCTTTAATGTTAATGCTAACACCTCGACGCCGAGAGGAAACTCAAATCGCGCCGGCAATCCCAACAGCAACCGTCGCCCGCCGGTCACCGCCCCGACACCCTAGCTTCCCGGAGAGTCTATGATTGAGATCGCCCCATCGATTCTTTCGGCCGATTTCAGCCGGCTCGGCGAACAAATTAAAACCGTTGAGCGCGCAGGGGCATCGCTGCTCCATGTCGACGTGATGGATGGCCGCTTTGTGCCAAACATCACGGTCGGTTTGCCGGTGGTGAAGGCGATTTCGCGTGCAACCCAACTGCCTATCGATGTGCATCTGATGATTGTCGAGCCGGCTCGTTACGTCGAATCGTTTGTAGAAGCGGGAGCACAGATGGTTTCGATTCACATCGAAGCCGATCCGCACGCACACCGAACGCTTACGGCCCTTCGCGCGGCGGGTGCGCAAGCCGGCATCGCGATCAATCCGGCGACGTCGCTGTCGGCCTTGGAAGAAGCAATAAGGTTTGTCGATTTCGTTTTAGTAATGTCAGTGAATCCGGGTTTCGGCGGCCAGGAGTTTATTAGCTCTTCGCTCGACAAAGTGAGGCGTTTGCGAAAGATGCTGGACGAGCGTGGATCGAAAGCGCGAATCGAGATTGACGGCGGTATTGATCAGGACAACGTCGCCGAAGTCGCAGGCGCCGGAGCTGAGATAATCGTTTCCGGTTCAGCTATCTTCGGCGCGCCGGACCCCGCGGTCGCCTTACGCGAATTACGTGAAGCGACTGTGCTGTGGGTTTAGAGTCCGTCGTTAGGAATCCGGCCGATTTTCAGTTTAAAATCCCGATTGCACGAATCGTCTTGGAGGTTTTTCAATGGTTCTTACCCCGGTGCGAAATATTAGTACACCCCGGTTAATCTTAATGGTCTTGGCGACGCTGATACTGGCTTTGTCCGCTGCGACGAACTTACGGGCTCAGCGTAAGAACGAGAATCAGTCGGGCCTTTCGAACTTGCAGCGATTGGACGTGATGCGTTCAAAGCTGGAGGCCATGCGCCGTTCGTTGGACAGTGCGATTGCCGGCCTCAATGCCAAGGATGCCGGCGATAGCAAGAAGAATCCTGACGATCCGCGCGAGCGTCTGCGCAGTCTCGATAAAGAAGTCGGCTCAGTGCTCAGCGAAGTTAACGATCTGCACTCAAAGGAAGAGCGGGCGGAGAAATACGATGCGTCCAAGCTAGAGGGGTTGGAAACCTCAGTTGCCGAGTTCAACACGCGCGTCGAGGCAGGTTTACAAGCGACAGCCAGCGCACGCACCTCTGCGGATGCGACCTCTTCGAATTATCATCCAAAACCCCAGAAGAATAAGCGACGGCTGTTGGGTTTGCTGCCCGGTAAGAGCAACGATAAGTTCGCGGAACTCACCGGTTCGGTCGCGCCTGGCCGTGATCGCGTGCTTTTCGTCGAAGCGGCGAAAGAAGTGCGCAAGGGCAATCATGAAACCGGCCGTCTGCTCTTCACCACGATCATCACGACTTATCCCGATTCGCCTTACCTGCCGATGGCCAAGCTGGCGATTGCCGATTCATTTTACCTGGAAGGCACTACCAGTTCTCTGGTCCAGGCTGCCCAGGCTTATCAGGACTGGCTAACATTTTTCCCGACGGACTCGCTTACTTGCGCCGCGATGCTGAAAGTCGCCGAAGCCGAGATGCGCCAGATGGGTTTGTCGGATCGCGACATTTCCCACGCCCGCAAGGCCGAACAGCGACTGAAGGTCATGTTGCAGCAATGCCCGCAATCGAACCTGCGCCCTGACACCGAACTCAGATTGCGCGAAGCGCAAGACAATCTGGCGATGCACAACTTGCAGATTGCCAGGTTTTATCTTGATGCGCGCTATTCGAATCATAAAGGCGGCCTCAAAGGCGGGCAGGATCGTTTGAAAGAAATTGTGGAGAAATACCCGAACTTTTGTTTGATGGACGAAGTGCTTTTTCGCTATGCCACGACCTATCAGGAAGAAGAAGAACCAGATGAAGCGGCAAAGCTTTACCAGCAACTGGTGCGCGATTTTCCCAACAGCGAGTTCGTCGACAAAGCCAAGGATCAGTTAAAGATCATCGGCGCCGCGATCCCCGATCCCGATCCGATCAAGAAGAGCTTGCCACCTTGCGAGAAGCCTACGTTCATCCAGAACATGAGGCAACAGATTACCGGTAGCGCGAACGTCACTACCAGCCACGACGGGATCCTGATCACGAGACATGGCGACGGTACTGACCTAATCGACAAAGCGATTGCCAATAACGGCACCCTCCCTGACAATGCCCAGCCACGACCGGTGTTCGACCGTACCCCGCGCGCGCCGGCGAATCCGCAACCTTCACCGGTTCGATCAACCCCAAATGGGATTCAAGGGGATTCCGCAATGCCAGCTACGCGCCCGCGTCAGATACAGACTCCGACTCCAAAACCATGACCCCAATTAGCTCGCCCTAAAATGGCGACCAATCTTCAAGACGTAATGGATGAATTGCGGCGACGCCACCGATCCGCCGCGACAGTCGTGGTAGCTTTTCTGATCCTGGATTTAGTGTTACTGGCGATAGCTTATTTCGCCGGAGCTTCGCTTTATCGAACGGGCGATCCCTCGATCATCATGGGCTTATGGATCGCAATTCTGGTATTTGGGCTGGGCGCGTTCGTGCTTAGGCGTACAAAGTTTGCGGCCCTCCGTCTCAAAGACATCGCCGCGGTCAAAGGGACTTCCGCCTTGCTGAAGACGCTGCAGGACACCACTATTCAAGTGGCATCCATAGGCGGCGCGATCGCTTTGATGGGATTCATGATCACGATCCTCACCGGCGACTGGACCAATATGCTGCGTGCGGCAGGTGTCGCCGGCATAGTTCTAGTCTACGGCTATCCCTTCCGCAGCGCTTGGCAACGAGTAGTGATTCAGCTAACGTGAGATTATCGTCGAACCGGTTCGCTATTAGCAGGTTCTGCCAACCTCATCCCGTGAGTTCCGGTGCTGGCGACTTTCCCACCGCTTCTCCGTCGGAGGAAACCGGCGCCATCTTCTTTAGAAATCAGACCCTTGTGAATTAGATCATTAATTGCCGATTCAAAGGTCACCATGCCATGCGACCGTCCGGTTTGCATCACTGTGGCTATCTGATGGCTCTTCCCTTCACGAATAAGATTCGCAACTGATGGTAAGTTGACCAAAATCTCGACGACTGGGACCCGGCCCTGGTGGTCGGGCCGTGGCAGCAGTGCCTGCGCTACCACGCCTCGCAAACTTTCGGACAGCATCACGCGGATTTGTGTCTGCTGCCCTTCTGGGAAAACATCAATCACCCGGTCAATCGTCTTGATGGCACTATTGGTGTGCAGCGTGCCGAAGACGAGGTGGCCGGTTTCAGCAGCCGTGATGGCCAGCGAAATCGTTTCCAGATCGCGCAGCTCTCCTACCAGAATGATGTCAGGATCTTCGCGCAGCGCAGCTCGCAACGCCGCGCTGAATGACTTTGTATGGCTGGCCACCTCTCTCTGGCTAACTAGACAACGCTCGTTCTCGTGAACAAATTCGATCGGATCTTCGATAGTGATAATATGCGATTGTTGCTCCCGATTAATTGTGTGAATCAACGATGCCAGGGTTGTGCTCTTGCCCGAACCGGTAGGACCGGTAACCAAGACCAGACCCTCGGAAGCATCGATCAAACTCGCAAGCTGTTCCGGAAGATCCAGCTCGCTAATGGTCTTGATTGTTTCCGGTATTAGACGAAAGGCCGCCGCGATGCCATGTCGCTGCATAAAGACGTTAACGCGGAAGCGGCCAACTCCAGCCAGCGGATAACTCAGATCCAGGTCCCAATTTTCAGTGAATAGCTGCCTCTGTTTCTCGGTGAGAATTTCAAAAATCAGACTCTGGCAAGTCTCGGCTGAGACACTGCGATAGCTCAGCTTCATCATCTCGCCATGAATTCGCATGAACGGCGCAGAGCCAGAGGTCAGGTGCAGGTCAGAAGCACCTTGTTGTTTCATTTGCCTGAGAAGATCGTCGAGTCTCGCCATATTTTAGTTCTCAATCTCCCGTTGGTCCAATGGACAAGTTAACTGGGGCACACTGATCAGTGCACATTCGCATCCCTCGAGTTTCGTCATCGCCAAGTTTATCAATCGTGAACGTAGAACCGAGGAGGTAGGACCGCAATCCTTAGAGAGGAACTGAGCTGCGTTCGCGGATTCGAGAGGCCAACTCGTTCCTGGGGTCTCGCGTCAAGCCAAGCCGCAGCGAGACAAAAATCACTATAGCAAAAAGAGTCGTCCGGCGACTAGTCATTTTATCGAGCGCCAGTTCGACAAGTGGCTTCAACTAAATCTGGCCGAGTCTCTTCCCACGGAGACGCTTGATTAATCAGAGGATGGGCAAAATGCTTCCACGGTCTGTCACTCAAGGTGACATCAGTCTGACAGAGTTCGGGCCAACTCACCAAAAAAATCCCTGTTTCAAAGAGAAATCAATCTTGGCACTGACATTGCACTGCGGCGACGCGGCCCCGAACTTCGGCGCCGGTTCCGGAAAGCGAGATTGCCAGGTGAAAACGATGAAAGCTCAAGCCGTCGCCAACCGAAATCGAAGGTGGCATTCCGCCAAAGGCCGGTCGATCATTGAAACCCTGATCGTGGTAACCATCGCAGCCATCCTTACATCGGTCGCGCTGCCTCAAATGATGTCGGCTCGCAGGCTGATGCGCTCGGCCACATTGCCACGCGAAATCGCCAGTCAGTTGCGCTTCACCAGACAACAGGCCATGTCACAGCGGCAAGCGTTCACCTTTCAATACGACGATTCCACCAAGCAAATCACAATCTTCAATCATAACAACGTCGGCAATTCGACGACGTCATGCAATATGAGCGGCGCCGCGGTGCTGGCCGCTTCGGGCTATCCGAATACCGCGTGCACCACGACGCTATTGACCATTCCGCTGACCGGCAGTGGCGGGCTCCCCGCCAGTGAAGTCTCATACGGTATTCCGAATGGGATCAGCTCAACCGCCCTAAGCGATACGACCACTTTGACTTCGCTGAGTTCAAATAAGGTTTACGTAACTTTTCAATCAGACGGTACTGTAGTCGACACTAACGGCAACCCGACCAATCGCACGCTCTTTTTCTACAACAACAAAGTTGCGACCCAGACGGCAGCCGCTGTCTCCGTTCTAGGGGCTTCCGGGAGGATTAAAGTCTGGAGGTATGACACCAGTGCAAATAAATATGCTGAATAAGAATTCCGGACGCATCCCGTCACGCAAAGGTCCTATTTCGGAGTCGGGCGTTACGATCCTCGAGATGGTCGTGGCGATGCTGGTATTGACTGTGGGCTTGCTCGGTCTTGCCGCTTCGATTGGTTATGCCGTTAACGTCAGTAACAAGGGACGCAACATCACCAACACCAAGCTGTTGGTAGTTTCGTGCCTCGAACAAATAGAGACCCTGAGAAACACCCAGCAACTCACGTTCGCGCAGATTGCCAATGTTGGTGACCCGGGGCTTGCCACGGGGAATTTCGCCGGTTTTCCGACCGGGTTTCAACCTGTCTCGATCAATCCCGGCCCTGACGGTATTTTCGGCACGGCCGACGATTTGATTAATGCGGGTCCTGACAATACGTACGGCACTGCCGATGATTTCACCGACTACACGTGGGCCGTTGCCGGATTACAGCGACAGATAGTCATTACGTCTTTGAGCACCAATCTGAAGCGCATCGAGGTCACTGTCCGCTATCCCGATCCCGACGGACACTTGCGAAACCTGGTAGGAGTCAGCTATCTGAACAACGACGCGAGTACCAACTTTTTATAGAGGCAAGCGGTGCGCACAGTAAAAGTGGAGGCAGTTATATGTTTCCGAATCGTAAACTCAACCGGCAACACGGCTTTTCAATGATGGAGTTGTTGGTCTCTCTAGTGACCATGACAGTTGTCGTGGGCGCATCCCTGGCTCTCATTGGAAGCAGCATCAAATTCGCTCACTCCACTTATAACATGACTGACGCAGAGCAAGGCCTGCGCACTGCCCACGAGATGATCAATCGCGATCTCGTAACCGCAGGTGATGGAATGAAAGGCATCGGCAAAATTACCACGCCGGTAGCGTTTGTGCAGAATTATCTGACCCGAACTCCGGTGCTCAATGGGAGCGACACGACCCATGGTGACGTTGGGTTGGTTACGTCTGACGATAATATTCCCGCGAACATTGCCGTTCCGCAGGCGAGTCCGGCGGTGAATTTCAAAACTGGCAGCGATCGCATCTCGATGCTGGTTAAGGACACATCGTTTCCTGACGTGAGCGTGGCCGCCGCAAAGATCAGTCAAGTGGGATCGAATACCAATATCGTCGTGTTGTCCGGCGATATCAACAAATTCCAGGTCGGAGAGATCTATGCGATCGTTTCCCAGGATGCCACTTTCGGCGTAGTATCGGCCGTTAACACCACCACCTTCACCGTGACTTTGACATCTGGCGATGCTTACTCAATCAATCAAACCGGCACGACCAGCCCGATCTATGCGGTAGCTCAATTGAACCCCACAACTCTGATTAGTGCCCAGGCGGTGGCAATTGTCCGATTGCAGCTCATTCAATACTACGTAGACGCTAGTGGCTTGCTTCACCGACGAGTGTTCGGCATCAAAGGCGCGGGCTTCGCCGATAGCATCGTCGCGGAACATGTTACGAACTTACAGTTCCGCTACATGACGAATATCTCCGATGCAAATGGATTTGTGAAACAACCCATTAGGGTGATCACCTCCGCCGAACAAACTGCCGTGCGCGAAATTGAAACCAGCATTTCGGTGGAAACCGTCCGCGCCGTCAATGCGACCACGAACGGCAACACTGGAAGACAGTTGATCTCGCAAACCACCGCTACGACGGTACGTAACCTGCAATTCCGGCAGGCACTCAGTCCGTGAAATGTCAAGGACTGGTTCAAATGAAAAGGGATTTTCGATTGCTGGAAGGAACACTGTTATGACCAAGCACTCTAATGATTATTCCGCGGACAACCCTCAAGGATTGAGAGCCGCTCACGCCGAGCGAGGCGCCGCCCTGAGCACAGCCTTGATCGTCATGTCCCTGCTGGCAGCGATTTCGATGACAGTGCTCGCAGTCGTGACGCATGAGGCGCGCATCGCCGGCAGCGACTTGCAAAGAACGCAGACCTTCTATGCTGCGGACGCCGGACTCGAAAAGATGACGAACGATTTCTCGAAGCTCTTTGCCAAGACGTCCAATCCCACGAGCGCGCAGCTCAGCAACATCGCTACTTCTTATCCCACCGAACTCACCAACGAGGGTTTCAGGTTCAATCAATCGCTCTCTGTTGACGCCGCGACCAACTCAGGAACGGTTACCATTGCCAACGGACCTTTTTCCGGCTTGTATGCCAGTGTTACTCCGTATGTCCTGACGTCGACGGCCACTCATACAAACACGGGAACTCAGGTCAGTCTCCAGCGCAAAATGAATAACTACCTGGTTCCGATCTTCCAGTTCGGCATGTTCAGCAACGAAGACATCGAACTATATCCACTACCGGCAATGGCCATTAATGGACGTGTTCACGCAAACGGGAACATTTACGCGAGTGCCAGTATTAGTCTCACGTTTCAGGCTAAGGTGACTACCGCGAACGAATTCATAACCGATAATTGGCGCAATGGGACCCCCCTCGGCTACGACAACGTATTTATGACGGTCGGCGGTATTAACGTCCCGATCACTATGGGCAGCATGGTCAATGGACCTAACATTCCGGGAACCACGGCCGGTCAGCGCGGTTACTTTCCGGGTTCGCCCAACGGTACGATCAACTCTACCTGGGACACGACTTCAGTGAAGAGTGCTGCGTCTGGTGTGGCTAATCAATTTGGTGGGCAGCTAATAACTCGCTCAACCGGTGGCGCAAGTCTGCGTCTGCCGATGGAACTCGAAGGCGCGCCTTCCCGCGAACTGATCAAGCGAAAGATGCCGAACGATACGCAAACGCTTTCTGATTCGCGTTTTCACAGCAAGGCCGAGATTCGAATCCTGATCGACGACGAGAGCCCTTCAACCACAGATGCCGCCGGCATTCCAGCTAGCCAGGGCGTAAGGTTGTCTACTTTCGATCCTATCCCATTACCTGACCAGGCAGTAGCAGCAAACGGCGGTCGCGTTCTTTGGCGAATCAGCGACTCAGGCTCGTACCTGGACACATCAACTACTTGCGTACTTCAAAGTATTTCGAGTTCCCCTACACCGACGCCGACCCAAGCCTTAACCGTGCGAGGAGCAAAATCAACAACTCAATCCGTGACGCTTCACGGCACCGCTACGAAGATCCCTGGCGGCGCCGGAATTACCGGAAGAGTCTTGATTCAAATCGTCGACGCCAATGGCAACACCTATGATGTCACACAGCAAATCCTCAGCATGGGCATGACTGAAGGTGAGCCGAACGCAATCGTCACATTCCAAAGGCCGTTGTGGATGGCGTTCACACAGGGTAGCCGTGATGCCAGCGGCACGACGAATCCAATTTTGAATAGCGACCCGGCTTACACCAACGCGCTCGTCGATATACTCGCCAACACGCACGTCTCCTACGATGGAGAAATCAAGCACACCAGCGGTAGTTATCCTATCCTCAGTACCACTTACGGCTATCTGACGAACATCGTCGATGACACGGCTTCCGGCTCCCAGCGCACGCGATCCGATGCGCCGCCATCGAACTCACTAACCTCTTTACAAACTGATTGGGGAAGTGGAAGCACACCCGCGTCGGCCTGGTATACCAACAAAGATTGGAACGCGATCGTTCCGATAAATG
>QHXG01000186.1 GCA_003222845.1 Acidobacteriota bacterium
AAAATCATCGACAATGCTTTCCGGCGAAAGCCCGTTGTGCCAGGCGTAAACGACTGAGTCCAGAGAAACTCGCGTTCCCGTCAGACGATATCCCCCGTTAGTTTTAGAAACATATTCTTTACTCATAATCTGTCTCCAAAACGGGATTGTAACTCATTGACCCTGTCAAGATCACTGACTACCGACTATAGAGAGGGCGTCCTTCCTTAATTGATCGCCCGTGCAATCACGCATTTCAAATAATGCGTCTCGGGCACGCCGAGCAGCACTGGATGATCCGCGGATTGCCCACGCTTCTCGATAATTTGCACCCGACGACGAGCGTCAAGCGCGGCTTCGGCGATGATGTCGAGGAACGTTTCTTCACTCATGTGATACGAACAGGTGCAAGTAACCAACACGCCACCAGGATTCAGAAGTTTCAGCGCCCGCAGGTTGATCTCTTTATAGCCGCGCGCGGCTGATGGCACGCTGGCGCGGTTCTTCGCGAACGCGGGCGGATCGAGGACGATCGTATCGAAACGATCACCATTGGCCTCCATTTCTCGCAAAGCATCGAACACATTAGCGGCGCGAAATTCAACGTTGCGCGCGTTGTTGAGTGCAGCGTTGCGCTGAGCCGCAGCAATCGCGTCGGCAGAAATGTCGATGCCCATTACGTTATCGCAGGCCGATGCGAGGTGCAGCGCGAAACCACCATTGAAGGTGAAACAATCAAGCGCGCGGCCATGAGCGAGACTGCAGGCGGCCAGATAGTTTTCGCGTTGATCGAGGAACGCTCCGGTCTTTTGTCCGCTTAGGGGCGAGACAAAAAAGCGAATCCCATGTTGATTTATCTCGATTTGGAATGCGCCGGCAGAGCGCAGCGGCGACGGCGCTTTGGATACCTGTGGCATGAGGGCGCTGTCTGAATCCAAAGCGCCGTCGCCGCTGCGCTCTGCCGGCGCACTCCAAAGCACGCCGGTACGCAATTCCAGTCCTTCAAATTCTCGCACGCGCGCATCGTTCCGCTCGACGATTGCCCGCGGCTTGAATTCTTCTACCAACAAATCAACCAACGTGCTCTGCAACCGTTCCGCGCCCTGAGATAATGTCTGAATCACGAAAACTTGATCATAGACATCGATGATCAGCGAGGGCATCAGATCACCTTCTGAATAAACCAATCGGTAGGCATTAGTTTCGCCCGCAATGGCTTGGCGCCGCTCGGCGCAACCACGCAGACGCTCGCGCCACCATTCGCTATCGATCGTCTCCTCACGCGTCGTTAAAAAGCGCAAGGCGATCTCCGAAAGCTCGCTGTAAAGCGCTTGCCCCACAAAATTTCCGGTATCGTCAACCACCGCGACGATGTCACCCGCCTTCGCGTCCGTCACGTCGCGCACATCGCTGCGATACACCCAAAGGTGGCCCTTTCGAATGCGCTTCGCGCCGCGAATTGAGATCTTTATTTGCGTCATCGTCGGTTTGAAGTTAGCACAGACACGGCACATCAAGCAGTTTTTGGAGTGCGCCGGCAGAGTGCAGCGGCGACGGCGCTTTGGATTAATATTGATTCTGCCGGCCCAAAGAATCCAAAGCGCCGTCGCCGCTGCGCTCTGCCGGCGCACTCCATATCCGTTCAGCACTTGACCATGCGATGATTTCCGCGTAGAAGATTGGCGAGCGCCCCGACGACTTTGCGGATTTTAACTGCCCCCGGTGAATCCGAGCTAATGGCCGTATCTACTGAAGTAAACGACGCCCAAACCTCGCAATCGGAAAGCGCCACCACGCTAGGCACCATCGTCGAATTGGTCCGGCGGATCACGCACGCCGACGTGGCCAGCGTTGTCAGTTTTTCGCTGGCCGACAAAACGATCACCTGGAGAGCTGTGAGCGGGTTTCGAGCGCACGCTATCGATGATACTCATCCACTGGTCCACCCGATCACCAACGAGCTTGCGCGACGCGCCGCGAATGCCGATTCAGTTCTCATTCTCGAAGGCATCGGAGTGCGGGACGAGCTGCCGGCTGATGAATTTCCCGTGCACACGGCTGAGGGGATTCGTGATCTGGCAGTCGCGCCTCTGAAGGCCGGAGACCAAACGCTTGGCGGGCTGGTCGCGGGTTACCGCGCTCCACACTATTTCACTGTCGCAGAGAAAAAGCTGCTGCAAGATTTGGCAGAATTGGCGGCGCTGGCACTCGATAATGCGCGGCTCCTGGAGACGACAACCAAGAGTCAGGCGCGCATGACCGGCCTTATAAACTCGGCCCTGGATGCGGTTATCTCGGTAGATGCGGAGCAACGCGTCATGCTTTTCAACCCAGCCGCTGAGCGCATGTTTGGCTGCGCCGCTATGGAGGCGCTCGGCAGTTCGCTTGACAGATTCATTCCCATGCGCTTCTGGGACCAACGTCGCGATCACATCGAGAACTTTGGCCAAATGGGAGTCACGGCGCGGCGCATGGGCGCGATGGGTGCTTTGAGCGGCGTCCGTGCCAATGGCGAAGAGTTCCCCATCGAAGCGTCGATCTCGCACTCGGAGGTTGACGGCCAAAAGCTGTTCACGGTGATCCTGCGCGATATCACCGAGCGCAGGCGAGCCGAAGATGCGCTGCTCGAAAGCGAAGAGCGCTACAGAGAACTCTTCGAAAACGCCAACGACACCGCTTACACGCTCGACCTTGACGGCAACCTGACTTCAATCAATAAAGCAGGAGAGACACTCAGCGGCTATTCGCGTGAAGAGTTGATGAAGCTTAACATGCGCGAGTTGCTCCTTCCTGCCTCGATGCAATCAGCTCGCGAAATGTTGGAGCGAAAGCTTTCCGGCCAGGGCAGAACCAATTACGAAGTTCAGCTTAAGTCAAAGGACGCACGAGTGCTGACGCTCGAAATCAGCAGCCATTTGATCGTGAAGAACGGCCAGCCAGTTGGAATACAAGGCATCGCGAGGGATATTACCGAGCGTAAACGCACCGAAGATGCGCTGCGCGCCAGTGAAGAGCGCGCTTGGCGGGGACAAAAAATTTGGGAGGAAACGTTCGACGCCATCGGCGAAGGCATCCTCGTTTACGACCGCCGCATGCGCATCGTCCGTTGTAACGTCCGCGCCGCCGAAATGATGGAAGTGGAGCCGGCCGGCGTGATTGGACTTTCGTTCACTGATGCTTTCGCGCGTTTATTTGGCGAACAGGCCTCCCGGTATTACCTGACCAAGGATCGCGAGTCCTCCTCGGTATTTGAGGTTAGAACTGAGAGCGGACAAAGGAACCTGGTCTCAATCTTTTCGGTTGAGCACCCCGCCGGAGACTCAGTCAGCGTGGTGACTTTGAACGACGTCACTCGTATGTCGGAGATGCAGGAACAATTGGGACGCTCACGGAGGTTGGCCAGTGTCGGTCAACTGGCGGCGGGCGTCGCTCACGAAATCAATAATCCGCTGGCTGCGATCACAACTTGCGCTGAAGCCACCATGCGCGATCTGCGCCAAAACAGCGAAACTCAGGCGTTAGCAGAGAGTCATCAATGGAACTACTACCTCGAAGAGATCGTGCGCCAATCGCTTCGCTGCAAAGAGATCACGCGCGGTCTGTTGGATCTTACGCGTCAGCGCCAGGCCCAGCGAGTGCACTGTGACATCAACTCAATCGCTAAACAGTGCGCCAAAGTCGCCTTGCAACGCGCAGGTCCCGCGATCGAATTCGAAATTGACCTCGACCAAAACATTGGCGAAGTTGCGAGTGATACGGCGATGCTGCGACAGATACTCGACAACCTTCTGAGCAACGCCATCGATGCGTTGGGAGAGAACGAAGGCAAGATACATGTTTCAACTAGGCGCGACGGGGACCGCCTGGTGCTTGAAGTGGCCGACACCGGATGTGGCATTCCTGCTGATTCGCTGGCGCGGATCTTCGATCCGTTTTTCAGCCTGAAAGATCCCGGAAAGGGTTATGGCCTTGGTCTGGCGATCTGCTCAACGCTCGCTGAGTCTCTACGGGGAGCTATTACCGTCGAGTCGAAGGAAGGTGAAGGCAGCCGCTTTCGTCTCTGGATTCCGCGTCGGGCACCCGAGGAGTAGCATAGACTTTAGTAGTATGCCAACAAACCCTCACCCTAGCCCTCTCCCAGGGGGAGAGGGGAGAAAAGACAGAAATCATGAACAGAAAAATTCGCGTACTGGTCGTTGACGATGACAGCCTCTTGCGCAAGCTGCTGACCGAGCAGCTTTCTCGCGCGGAATTTGATGCGGCGCCGGCAGCCAGCGGCAACGACGCGTTAAAGATTTTGGGTGAGTCGGATTTTGATGTGGTGCTGTTGGACATTATGATGGCCGGCCTCTCCGGTCTCGATGCGCTTCGCGAGATTCGAAAGTTAGAGGACCCGCCGGAAGTCATCATGCTCACCGCGGACACATCGCTTCAGACGGGCCTCGAAGCGATGCGTGATGGCGCTTACGATTACCTCACCAAGCCGGCGACCCTTGACGAAACGGAAGCAGTAATTCGCAAGGCCGATGAAAAGCGGCGGTTGATAAAGCAGAATGCGTCGTTGCGTTCCGTGGCGCGGCCCACGAGCAGTGGTGACGAAATACTTCCGATCATTCATGAGAATTCCAGGATGGCCGCAGTCGTTGCCCAGGCTGAAACCGCGGCGCGAACTGATTCGACGATTTTGCTTACTGGCGAGTCCGGCACAGGCAAAGATGTGCTGGCGCGCTTCATTCATTCAAAGAGCGCGCGGCAGAGCATGCCGATGCTCACGGTCAACTGTGGCGCGTTTCCTGAGACGCTCTTTGAATCGGAATTTTTTGGCTACGAGCGCGGCGCCTTCACGGGCGCCAGCTCTTTGCGACGGGGGTTGCTTGAAGCCGCGGATGGTTCGACGCTTTTCCTCGATGAGATTGGCGACATGCCGTTGGTGATGCAGGTCAAGCTCCTGCACTTTCTAGAACTGGGACGTTTTCGGCGCGTAGGCTCGACCCGCGATCAGAATGCCGACGTGCGCGTGATCGCCGCAACTAATCGAAGTCTTCCTGACGAGATTGACCAACAGCGATTTCGCGCCGACCTTTATTATCGATTGAACGTACTGTCCTTGCGGGTGCCGCCATTACGTGAGCGTCCTGAAGATATTCCCAAACTGATCGAATATTTTCTGGGAATTTATCGGCAACGCTTCAATCGGCCTAATCTCGATCTGGCCGGCGAAGCTCGCCAGCTTCTACAAAGCCACTCCTGGCCGGGCAATGTGCGTGAATTGCGCAATTGTCTGGAACGCGCGGCCGCGCTCTCCCAGGGCGATATGATCGAAGCCAGTCAAATCCTGTCAGGCGCCGAGAAAAGCGAAGTCATCGAAAGTCGCTCTGGACAGGCCGCCGCGACAACGCCGCAATCCGCACCCGTCACGCTCGAACAACTTGAACGAGAGCACATCCTGCGCATACTCAAAGAGAGCGACGGAAATCGCGAACGTGCCGCCGCCATCCTCGGCATTTCATCGCGAACTCTCTATCGAAAACTGCGTGAATACGAAACACAAACTCGGTCGGAAGGGTTGGCCACGGAAGGCTAAGAGATTGGCGCTGGATTTCGGGCGCTTAGCCCAGTATCTCATCGCTTGCCTGGTCCTGGTCGATTCTTGCGCATTCCTTACACAACTCGAGATCAGTCGGCCGGTCGGAAGTCAGGTGAAGCGATGATGTCTTCGCCGGACGATCAATCACGATTGGCACCACGCTTCGACCACACAGAGTAAGGTCCTTACCCTCCGTGAGCAGGTGATAAAAAGGAGTTGAGGAACTCTTCGCGTACATGGTGGCATACTCTACTGCAAGGATGGTTGAGAAATTCCTGAGGTTGCCGGTCGCGCGAATCCCAGCAGAATAAGCTTACAGAAGTCTCATTGCCGGAACCTTTTTGCTGGAAGCAAGTCTCGGGCTTCCGCCGGAGCGGCAAGCTAAGAATCTCTCGGTTAGTTACTCAAGGGGTGTCCCGGTGATTGCTATTTAATCCAGCTCTGACACGCCGGTAAGCAGTTTGATCAAGATGTCACATCATCGTTCGGTGCAAATATGATCTTCGCTTTTACACGTCGAGCCATTAGGCAGCATCAAAAGAATCCACTCTGTCTTAGCAAAAACTGACTGAGTCTCGACCTACCTCGGCAGCGCGGGTTTCGACGGCGCATACGGTAGAACTCTATGACTAAATTCCGCAGCCTTGTACTACTTTCAATTGAAAAATGTCAATGCTTTATCCATTGAGTCTGTGAAGAAGATCACAATCTGGGCAAGATTCGTAGTACAAGCGTTTCCCGCAATCAGCCACTTACGCTGACAGATTGTCATTCCCGCTGACAAAGCGTCAGCGCCTTCTGTCATGCCGCGCAATGCTCTCAAGCTCTCGGGCGATTCTTTGCCAAGCTGGGGCAAAGCTTCGCGGCTTTTTTTGCTTTAGCTACTCGAAATCAATCAAACCGAAGGCGCGGCACGGTGCTTGTAAAGCAGCGGTGTGGTTAATGGTCTGCCTACCAATCAGCGAATCACCGTCCAATACGGCGATTCTCACGTTCCAAGGACCTTTAAGGAGAAGACGATGATCAAGTCGAAGAAACAATTTGGCGTGTCCCTGATGGCCGCGCTGACATTGATGGTTGCCGGTGCCGCAGGTTTTGCGCAACGGCATTTCATGCTTTCGAATGCAGCGCGTCCCGAAGTGAAGATGCAGCTCTCCGCAGCAGTCGAGCGCGGGTCGGACGCCGTGCCGTTATCAAAGGACACGGTCGTGAATCCCGGCGACGTGCTGGATTGGACCATCACCTCTGAGAATGACGGCAATGGCGCTGCGGTCGAATATAAAGCAGTTGCCCGCATTCCGCGCGGCACAACCTTCGTCGCTGACAGCGCGAAAGCTGACGGGGCGAAGGCCTTCTACAGCATAGACGGCGGCAAATCTTATTCACGCCAGCCCATGATTGAAGAGAAGCAGGCCGATGGATCCAGCAAGCGTGTGCCCGTGCCAGTTTCGAGCTACACCGACGTTCGCTATGAGTGGGCCGATCCGCTCGCGCCGGGTGGCAAGCTTTCCGCGTCTTACAAAGTGCGCGTGAAATAGCACACCGGCTGATTCTCCAGGCGAATACCTGCGCTTCGTCGGTTCGCCTACTCACGAGACCCTGCCCCCAGCAATTTCTAATGAGGACTACTATGAAGAACCGAAGAACACTTATGACCCCTGCCATATTGCGCTTGCTGATCGCTTTGGCGATCGCTGGTGGGCTCTCAGCGCAAACCGTGGCGCAAACGCCCGGTGGCACTTCGATTTCGAACCAGGCCAGCGCAACCTATTCTGACGGCACCAACAGTTACTCGACGGTTTCGAACACTGTGACGGTGACTGTTTCGAACGTTTCGGGCCTGGCTATTACGCCAGATGCCGGAACCAATTCGGGCATCGTAGCCGGACAGACGGGAGTGATCTTCAATTTCACTGTGACAAACACCGGCAACTTTAGCGACAACGTTCACTTTGTCCCGGGAAGTGCTCACCTGAGCGGGACCAGTCCCGCCGCGATTACGCGCGCTGTTATAGACGTGGATAATAACGGCAGCATCAACGCTGGCGACACCGATATCCTGGGAGCTGCCGTGGATTCCGCGCTTATTGCACAGAACGCATCGATCCACGTCCTGGTTGAGGTCAGCGTCAATGCCGGTGCTACGCCAAGCCAGAGCGTTCAAGTGTTGCTAGGTGACGCTGGCGGAAGTTCGCCTTTTGACAACCAACCGGTTGCCGCACCCAACACAAATGAAGTGCGAACTGTTTCTACTTCATCCGTAAACGGGCAGCGCGAAGCTCGCGGCGACATCTCGGCTTCAGTTATTGACGATGCGCTGCTGAAGCTGACGCTCACCGCTCCGACTGGACCAGTGCCTGTCGGTTCCGACATTACGTACACGTGGCAGGTATGCAACACGGGCTCGCAACCAGCTTCAGGTGTGACACTGAATGGCTCGACGCAGGTCTTTATCATCGTGCCGATTCCAGTGAACACGGTGTTGAAGTCGGGACAGACTTTCCCCGCGGGCACGCTTTATGCCGACAAGACGAGTAGTCCGCTGTCGGTTGCGCCTTTATCGGCTACATGGAGCGCGACGCCTCCATCACCGCTCTCGAATACGTCGCGCATTGCTTTTCCGGTCGGCTCGAGTCTGGCGGCGGGCGCCTGCAGTTCGCTGGTCAATATGAATATGATCGTAACGATCGACACCGGTATCAGTGCCTCAAGTACGATTGACGAAATCGGAGACGTATTTGGCAAGAATAGCCTGGGCACGAATATTACGGACCAGTCGGGTGACAACACGGCGAACAATGGCGACGGCAACGCCAACTTCGACGAAACCTACGTCGCCGGACCCGGCCATGGTGTGATTTGGCGAACTACGCTAACGCAAGCCGGTGCCGTTTTGATTGGGCCGAGCGGCGCGCCCGGCGCGGTTGGCCCGACCGACAACAACGATGACTACAGCAACAAGAGCGTCAACACCGGCATCGGCGGCGTTGCACCAGGCGGCGTCACGACCGCGTCCGGCCAAATCGTTTACGTCAACACGATTCAGAACACCGGTAATGCGAACGACACGTTTACGATTGACGCGCCGACAGTTCCGGCAGGCTTCACCGTCGAAGTCTCTACCAACGGCGGCGCCAGCTATACAACAGTGTCGGGCGGTGGATCGGTTTCGCTCGCGATTGGTTTCGGTGCTTCCGCGAATATCAACGTTCGCATCACGGAGCCTGCGGGCCAGACCGTGCTCACGGGTTACGACACTGTGATCCGCGCAACTTCAACCAACACGCCAGCGTCCTTCAACAAGACGATTGATCGCCTCTACACCGGCTTTGTTCGATTGGACAAATCTTCCAGTGTCAGCAATTCAACGGGGGTTGGCGGCGCAACCGACGCGGTTCCGGGCGCGGTCATCACCTACAACATCACATACTCGAACGTCTCGAGTGCGAACGGCGACGTCAACTGCGTCAAGTTGACAGCGAGCAACCTGGTCATCACGGAAGACGGACTGGCAGCGCCCAATAATTGGGGAACGTTTACAGCCGGCAGCGGCACGCCGAGCGATTCAGGTTCAGGCACGGTGGCCACGGTCAGCGCGACGAAGTACACCGACACCGTGGCTTCGCTAGCCCCAGGCGCATCCGCGATCTTCACGTTCAAGCGTGCGATTAACTAAGACGGCGCTTAGGGCGTCCTGCAACGTCAGCGGAAGCGGCGCGGAGGTTTCTGGATCTGCCATCGGAAACCGACGGGCCGCTTCTGAGCAATTAGGAAGCAGCCGGCAAAGAGTTCTCGGCCCCTTGAAACGTCCACTTTTCTCATGTTGAGCACTCGATCAAAGACAATCGCAATCGTCTCGATATTGGTGACGATATTGCTTAGTGGGTCAGCGGAATTGTGGGCGCGCGCTTTCGATGATCCAACCAATGGCGGCACGATTATTTCCAATCGCGCCGAAGCGACTTACCAGAACGCGGCGGGCGAGAATTTCACCACCGTCTCGGAAACGGTCACGGTGACCGTGCAGACGGTTGTAAGTCTTGCCATCACGCCCGACGAGACCTCTCCGTCCAACACGGTCTCGCCGCACGCGCAGGTGACCCGTCTCTTTCGCGTCTGCAACAGCGGCAATTATTCTGACAGCTTCACGTTGACGCGTGCTGATATCACGGCGCCGGCAACCATTAAAGCGTTCTACTTCGATAATGACGGCAGCGGAACAGTAAGCGACGGCGATACCCAAGTGCGCGTGAATGAAACCGTTTCGCCGCAATTGACGGCCGGTGGTTGTCTGGACGTGCTCGCTTTAATTGAAACCAACGACGCGGCGCCGCAAAGCACGATCACGATTAGGATTACGGCGCGCTCGAACGCCGCGAATGCGGCCAACGGTCGCGCGGAAGACACGGGCACGATCATCAATGCGGTCGGTCAGGGCGCGTTTCTGACTAGTCCCGACAATCCGAATCTTGTTCCCACCAAGTTGGTTAATGGACTGGCTAAGGTCGTGGTAAGTTCCGGCGGACAGTTCACTTACACCATCGCTTTAAAGAACAGCGGCGAGAGTCCGGCGCAAAATGTCATCGTCGATGATCAATTGCCAGCGGCAATCGACTATGTCAGCGGTTCGCTGCAACTCAACGACCGCAGTCTTCCCGACGAGGGCAGCGAATCCTCGGTTCGTGACAATCACATTCGAGTGTTCATAGCTCGGATAAACGCGGGCGAGATCTTTCGCATCAGTTTTGCTGCACGCCTCGCGCGTTCTATCGCCGGTGGTGGCGGAGTTGTGAATACCGCGAGCTTCACCGCCGACAATATCCCTCCCGTCCAGAGCAGCCCGGCTACGGTGGTGATCGATCCTTTCGGCTTTGTCTTCGCCGGTCGCGCTGGCAGGTCGGCGCCAATTGCGGGCGCGCGCGTTGAAGTATTGCAAGACCAGGGTGGCGAGAATCTCTTGCGCTTGCCGCCGGACACCGGCTTCACCCCGAATGAAAAAAACCAAAATCCATTCTCGAGCGATGGACAGGGACGCTTCGGTTTCACACTCAGTGCCGACGAGATGGGCAGTGCGACCACCACGGCGAATTACTTCTTGCGAGTTATCGCGCAGGGTTATGTCAGCCGTCTGATGCAGCTTGGTCTGCGCCCGACTCAGCCGGGGTTGTTTACTTTGACGATTCACGCGCTTGACAACCAGCCGCTGGCCATAGCCGGGGGGTTCGACCTGGTGCGCGAGGACGTTCGCATCAACGACCTTGCCACGCTGGCGCTGAACGTCCCGATGTTCGAACCGGGCGGTTTGCAGATCGTCAAATCAGCCGATCGTGCGCGGGCAGAAATTGGCGACACGATCACCTATCGAATCGAAGTTCATAATCCTACCGCGACTTCGATAAATGATGTGACCGTCGAGGATCGTCTGCCACCTTCGTTCAATTATGCTCAGGGGAGTGCGTTATTCGGTTTTGGCTCTGGTTCCGATCGGCTAATCGAGCCGGAAGTTCAGGGCGACATTTTACGTTTTCATCTCGGTGAGATTCCGCACGGCGCGACCGCGCACGTGCTCTATCGCGTGCGAGTGGGCGCCAACGCCAATGAAGGCGAGCAGGAGAATCTGGCCGTCGCATCCGGTGCTTTTGATTCCGGAGAAAGAGTCACGACAGCCCCGGCCCGCGCCGTTGTTCTCGTCTCCAGCGGGGTTTTCTCGACCCGGCAGGTCCTGATTGGCCGCGTCTTCGTTGACACGAATGGCGACGGACATTTCGATCACAGCGATCGGCCGATGCCAGGCGTGCGGCTGTACCTGAGCAACGGCCAATCGGTAATCACCGATTCGGCAGGACTATACAGTTTTCCTTCACTCGGAGATGGTCCGCAGGTGATCTCGCTGGATCCGGTGACATTGCCGACGGGCTATACACTGTCTGATGGCGGCAGAGAATCCGGGAAGAGTTGGACGCGTCTGTTACGCACGCCGATTGGCGGCGGGGCTTTACTACTACAGAACTTTGCGCTGTTAGCGTCAGTTCGACCTGTGTCAGCGGGTGGGTCAACCTCGCCCTCATTACCACCTAAATCGGTTAGTAACTCCAGCGACGAACTGAAGTTTGTCGGACAACCGGGAACTTACGAGGTTGCGGCGAAGGATAACGTTGCAGCCGTCACGCCTGGTGCCGTGCACGTGATTTCGCCAGCGCCTAACTCAGTGGCGATGTCACCCGGTTTGCAAATCGAAGCGCGCGTGGCTTTGGACTGGTCGGTCAAGGCGGAAGTCAACGGCGAGCAAGTTTCTGATAAGAACATAGGGGTCCGGAGTTTGGATCACAAGAACCAAGTGTCGACGTTCACCTTCGTTGGCATCAGCGTCAAGCCCGGACCAAACCGAATTCGTTGCACCGCGATTGGTGCTAACGGCGTCGTTGGTCGCGCGGAGGAGTTAGTCGTTATGGGCCGCGGCCCGGCGCGTCGTCTCGAGATCGTTTCTGAAAGATCTGAAATTCAGTCTGGTGGGAATGATTCTTCGATCATTCGGGTCAAGGCTTTCGATCAGTGGGGCAATCCGGCGCTCGACGGCGAGATTGGTATTGAGACTTCGCTGGGGCAATTGCGGCGGCTGAACGACAAGGCGAGCGAGATACAAACCTCTTCAGCGCTCGTCACGCAAAAACCTGTCGAGGTGGTTGGGCCCGCCAGTTCACAGATTGTGGTTCAGCTCGAAGGCGGCGAGGCGACGCTAAAGCTGTTCAGCTCCGGTGCGCCTGGAGAAGCGCGACTGCGCGCCCAAACCGGACAGATCGAAGCGCAAGAGCAAGTTCATATCACCTCCGAAATGCGCAAGAGTATTCTAGTCGGCTTTGGCGAGATGAGTTTCGGGAACAGCATTCCCGAAGTCGGCTTACGCGGCGAGCAGGGTAACTTTCGCAAGCGCGTCAGCCTCTTTTACAGCGGGCGCGTTCTTGGCAATAACATGCTGACGCTCTCGTACGATTCGCAGCGGCCCATCAACCGTACTGCGGGCCGCGATCGGATTTTTCAACTCGATCCGCTGGATCGCGTCTACCCGCTGTTCGGCGATTCGTCCACGCGTTATGAAGCCGCCGCATCCAATTCAAAACTTTACCTGCGAGTCGAT
The DNA here is from genome assembly GCA_003222845.1 of Acidobacteriota bacterium. Taxonomy (GTDB): domain Bacteria; phylum Acidobacteriota; class Blastocatellia; order Pyrinomonadales; family Pyrinomonadaceae; genus UBA11740. The sequence goes on from QHXG01000186.1 coordinate 12,702, forward strand.
CACAAACGTTCGTACGCAATGTTCGGCGATTTTGAAACGGACATGAGCGCGCCGCTGATGGGGTACGCACGCAAGCTGACCGGTATCAAAGCGCATCTTGAGAATTCTCGCGGCGACTTCGTCACCGTAACGGGCGCGCGTCCCGACACCGCGTTCGCCCGCGACGTCTTTCCGGCGGGAACTTTCGGCATCATGCAGCTTTCAAATACAGAGATCCTGACGGGCTCGGAAGTTGTCTTGCTCGAAGTACGCGATAGACGTAATCCGGAGGCGATCATCTCGCACGAAACGCTGACCCGATCAATTGATTACAATCTCGACGCGCTCACCGGACGCCTGTTTCTGCTTCGTTACATCTCGACGTTCGATTCACTCTTGAATCTCACACAGATAGTCGTCACCTATGAACATCGCGCAACCAGCTTGAACTCAGCCGTCTACACAGCTCGTGCGCGCCGGAACTTCCAGGGCATTGGATTAAAGCTCGGGCTGTCAGCCGTGCTCCAACGGCAACCGGACGAAGCAGATTTTGCGCTCGGTGGAGTTGACGCAGAAAAGACTCTGCCTCGCGGCGGCTCGCTGCAACTCGCCTGGGCGCGCAGCCAGGGAGAGATTTTGGGAACCGGCAATGTGCTGGGCACGGCCGGAGACAACAAGCATGACGGCGATGCGTACCAACTAACGCTGACGCAGCCGCTCCCGTTCCTCGGTGCCACCGTGCGGGCGCATTACCTGAACGCCTCGTCGGGTTTCTTCAATCCCTTCGGCGGCACGATTACGCCCGGCTCGCGTCGTGGCGAGTTGACGCTAGAAATGAAACCGCTCAAGAATTCGACGCTGCGTTTCGGTGCGACAAGCGAACGTAATAAGACGGCCAACGTTGATAACGGACGTCTGACTTTTTCCGCTGCCTGGGACCAAGTTCTGAGCGATCGCATTCGTTTCCACCTGGGCTTCGATCATCGCGCCTTCACCGACAACCTGAACGACAAGACGACCGATTCAAACCTGATTACTGCGGGTGCGGAAGTGCAGGCTACGGACAAACTGCAATTCTCGGTTAAGCGCGAACAGAATTTGAGCGATGCCGATCCAACTTATCCGACGCAGACGATCCTCGGCGCGACTTATCAGGTCAATGCCTTGACCAAGCTTTTCTTCACGCAAAGGTTGGCCGCCACGCCCATCACTCCGATTGGCGATTTCACGACCAACGGATTCGCAGTCTCTTCGTCGCGGCGCGAAACTGCTTTTGGTGTCGAGACGCGTTTCGGCAAGCACACTTCGATGACAGGGCGCTATCAACTCGAGAACGGAATCAACGGCACGGACAGTTTTGCCGTGATTGGGTTGCAGGATCGTCTGCCACTGACAAAGAAGTTGTCGCTTGATCTAGGCTTTGAGCGCGGTTTCCACCTGCTCGGTCCAAATCAGAGCTTTAACAGCGCGACGTTGGGGTTTGGCTGGCAGCCGAATTCTGATCTCCGCGCCACGGCCCGTTACGAGTACCGCGATCGCGGCGGCGTCGGACAACTGTTCGCCGCGGGTGTGGCGGGTAAACTGAGCGAAGGCATCACGGCGCTCTCGCGTTTTCAATTTTCACGCGGCGCGTTTAGCGGCAAATCAAACTCTGCGCTCGAAGGTACCGCAGCGCTGGCGATACGCCCGCTCGATTCCGATCGCACCGGCATCCTTTTCAGCTATACGCATCGTTCGCTGATTCAGGACGCAACCTCGTCAACTCCGACCCGCGCTCGCATCGATTCGCTGGCGAGCGATGGTTATCGTCGAGTGACTGAGCGGCTCGAACTATACGGACGATTCGCGCTGCGCTTCAGCGCCGATGGCCAACCTCAGCTACCTTTTGTTTCGACGCTCAGCCTGCTGACGCAAGCACGCGCGCAATACCTGCTGGCGCGCCGTTGGGATTGGGCGGTCGAGACGCGGATGATGTTCCAACCTTCGTCGCACACCACGCGCCACACCTATGCAACCGAACTCGGATTCTGGCTGCTTCCGGATATGAGACTGGGCGGCGGCTATAATTTCACCGCGGCGCGAGAACCCGCCGGCGCGATGATTCTCCCAACCCGACGTGGCTTTTATTTCACCATCTCTTCAAAGCTGTCGAATCTTTTCGATTTGTTTGGAACTTCAAAAGCAGGGCTCGTGAACTCAACCGATAATCCAATCAGCACCGAAAAGGAAAAATAGTTCAGACTGCTATCGGAACCGTAGTGATGAGATCCAGAGCTTTCAAACCATCCCGCGTCAGGCTGAACGTTCTTGTCCTGCGAGTTTTTCTCGTGGCGCTGTTCTTGGTGTGCGGCGTACAGAGCGTATATGCGGGGCTCACCGTTACGCCGGTTTCGTGGAACGTCGTCGGCCTCGACAGCAATAACACCACTATAGGACCAGACACATTTCAAATTGGCGCGCGCGTCTGTAACACGGGTGGAACCGCCGTCAGCAACGTTGTCGGCGATTTCATTTGGGATAGCACTAACGTCTTTATCAATCTGAGCGGCGCGAGTACTCTTAACCTTAGCTCGCTGAATGCCGGCGCCTGCACGGACTTCTACTATCCGGTAACCATTACCCGGAGCTCACTTGCTTACAACGCGACTCGGAGTTACCACATCGCGGTGAGCGCAACGGGCATCTCGACGATTACTACGCCGACGCCGCGCGAGATTTACGTCGAGAAAATCATTTCGCAAAACCGCAATTCAGTACAGTCAATCGTTGGTCCTACTACCGTCTATGTCGGGCAGACTTATACCTATACAGTTAATGCCACCACCGCAACTCAGGGTTACGAACAACTCGAGGCTTTTCTTAGTGATTTTTCAGGTACAGGCAATCGCGACGACATATACGTCGCCGCCCGCGGCAACCAACGATAAGTTTTACGCGGACGCTTGCGGTTGGGATAACAATCCTTTGAGCGCGACCTACCGCAGTTGCATTGGCCCGGCGAACTATTCCGGCGGCAAAGCCGGCGGCACCATTAGCTCAACCTACACGGTAAAGATTCTATCGACGGGCGTAACGACGGCGTCGGCGTTGATTATGGATTTCTCCGGCAGTAGCTATCATTACAATAACGACTTTGGCCTGGGCGTTAATTCCATCACTATTATTGCGATCCCGGCGCCAGTGCCCAACGTCGGACTTCAGAAATCCGTCAGCCCAACCAGCCCGGCGCAATTGATACCCGGCGCGGATCTCGTTTATGCGATCGCCTTCACGAACAGCGGTACCGCGAGCGCTTCCAGTTTGGTGGTCACAGATCCCATTCCCGCCAATACCGATTTCAAGGTTGGATCAGTGACCAGTTCGCTGGGGACGACGGGCTTGACCGTGGCGGTTGCGTATTCAAACAACGGCGGGAGCACCTGGACCTACACACCGGTGAGCGGTGGCGGCGGCGCATCGTCCGGCTATGATCGGAACGTTACGAACATCAAGTGGACCTTTACTGGAAGTCTAAGCCAAACCTCACCGAACAACACCGGCAACGTGGGGTTCACTTCACGGATTCGATAACTGGATCCTACTGAATCACGAACACATCATCACCGACTGGCTGATTGAGCTTTACGTCTTTCACTTTGTATTCGGCGAAGAATGCGCCTGCAGGCATCTCAAGTCGCTGGGAAAAGCTCATTGGAACCAGCACGCCGTCAAAATCCTTGAATTTTGAGTTCTCAGTTCCGAACAGGTATCCGTTGTAAGGGATCTTGTATTTCATCACGCGCGCCGTCGCCGGATCGACGTAAAAGTCAGTGGTGTTGCCGTCTGCATCAACAATGCGAAAGCCGAGCAACTTCTTATCGTTGGGCAACGCCGAAACCGTATAGCCCGGCTGATCGAATTTCGTGAGCACTGGCAAGCCGAACTTATTCGCCGGCGGCGTTTGCACTCCCGGAATCGAGCTGTATGATTGCTGCCCATCGTAGATCTGTTTGAACTTAAACATCGGACTCGCGTCGACATCGAGCCGCATGCGTTCACCGGAGGTCACCAGCGCAAACTTTCCAGGGATCGATTGCGCACTGGTCGGGGCATACAGATCGACCGTGCCGAAGAGGACCAGGCTCTTAAGGTTTTTGAATTTGTCGCCGCCTTGCGCCGCCAGGGCCGCGCGAGCGAGTTCGAGCGGCGTACTGTTTGCCGTGATCGCAGGAGGCGCGGCGATAGTACTGGTCGAGTTGGTTGGAGTTGGCTTTGCCGAGTTTGGCCCTTGAGCCATAACGGCAGTGCTAAGCAAGAATGTTAGGACGGCTAGCGTCGGGGCGCTTCTTTTCATGGCGGACTCCTTTTCGGTTACAGAACCGCGAGCGGTAGCGACCGGCCTGGGTACGCAGGCGTCCCGCCTGCTCATGTGCATGCTGCCCATCGTCGATTAAGCAGGCGAGACGCCTGCGTACCCAGGGCCGGTGGCTACCGCTCGCGGTTCCGTAACCTATACGCGCCGACACTGATAAAGTTCAGAAATTGAATCTGGCGCTAAGGGTGACTTTTCTGTTACCGGCGCCGTTGCCGCCTCCAAATCCGCCGCCGGGACCGCCAAAGAAACCGAAGTTCCCGCCGAGCCCAAGCGATTGGCCAAACAGAGGCGAAGAAAGATTGCCATAAGGCGTTCCCAGATTCACGTGATTGAAGAGGTTCTGGAAATTCACGGAAAACGTCAAGGTGTATTTCGACGCGGCGCCGGCGCCTGCTCCGCCCATCATCATATTGCCGCCGCCACCATGATCCCCACCTCCGCCGGGGCCCTTTCCGCCACCGCCGCCGACGTTGATCATTGGGCCGCCTCGTCCGCCCATTGCACCACCTTCGCCGCGCTTTCCAGTTTCGGCGGTAGTCTTCTGGCCGCCTTGCTTTGACGACGACGCGCTTTTGCGGGCTTCGCCACCAAAGCCAAACGTGCGACTGATGCGCAGGTTCACGGAAAACGCGCCCGGACCTTGACCGTAATTGCGGGGAATTATTTGCTCGCCGGGATTAGGAACGAGATTGAAGGTGCCAAATCGCGTACAGCGAATGTTGACGCTATTGCAGTCGGCGCCCGTCGCGGCGAAGCTAGGCCGCTCGTTATATTGCCGATCAAGGTTCGTGTCGCGGCCAGTCGTGATATTGAACGGCGGACCAGAATTCGCGATGATAAATGGACTGAACACCAACTTCCACCAGGGCGCATTGATGGTGCCAACCAGCGTAAAGCGATGACGGACGTCACCTGAACCGCGTCCGTACTCACCGGTAAAATCATACGAGCTGACTGGGAAACCGCCACCTCCATCCGTGTCGTTGGTCTGCTTTGCCAACGTATAGCTGCCCTGAAGCGAGATTTTCGGATTCAGGCGGCTGTTGAATCCAACACTGAAATTCGACATCCGAAACTTGCCGCTCGATTCGTACTGATTGATGTCGCCCAAGGCCGGATTCGGCCGGATGCCGTTGGGGGTGGCCGTGGTAATTGTGCCAGGCAGGGGCGCATTTATATCGCGCGCACGAATCACGTGCGAAATTCTGTAAGTAAAAATACCCACGAATCCTGTGATGTTTTTCGGCAACTGTCGTTCGACCTGAACACCAGCCAGGGTTACCAGCGGCGCTTGAAGATTCGGCGACACTCGCCATGTAGTTTGCTGCGTGGGCGGAACTACGCCCGTCAGCGAAGCAGGCACGATCGGGAACAGGTTCAGTACGTTATAGATTGGCCGAGCTGTCGGGGCGTCGAGATCCGATTGCGCCGGCGCGGAAAGAGTCTTTGACACCGGCTCCGCCAAAACGAACTGAAGCTCGCTCGATCCATTGAAACGATTCGTTGTCAGCGAAAAACCTTCACTGAATCGATTGTAGAAAATGCCGCCGCCGCCACGAATCACCGTCTTGGGAGGTTTGGTGGCGTTGGCCGCACCGGGCGACCACGCAAAGCCAAGTCGCGGGGCAAAGTTGAACTTACTGCTGATGTTGGTTTGATTCTCGTAACGCAGGCCGTAACTGAGAGTGAGGTTTGGCCGAATGCGCCAGTCATCCTGCCAGTAAAAACCGATATCCATTTGGGAAATGGAAGCTTCGGGATTACCGGTGTTGATGCTGAACTGCGAAGCGCCGCCGCCCAGTCTGCGAGTGCAATCAGCTACGGAAATTCCCGCGCCGCAAAAAGCCTGCTGCGCCGCGGAAAGCCCGCGCTGTTGCACGAACAACGTGCGGCGATAACGCTCAAGGCTGCTCAATTGAATGCTGGTGCCGGCGATAGGATTGTTGTTGGCGTCAAAGGCCGGACCGAAGCCACCGGTGAAAGTCCACTGCCCACCGAAATTATTCGGATTGACGTCATCGATCTTCACGCCGCGCACGCGCCCGCCGAATTTGAAGGTGTGCGTGCCCTTCTGAATCTGAGTAAAGTTATTCAACTCCCAGCTCGTTCTTTTATTGATCGAGTGGCCAACTTGCGAGCAAGTTGCTGAAGGCGTAATGCAACCATTGAATGCGCCGCTTACGTTCAAAACCGGTATCGTGCTGTTACCCAGATTCTCGTTACGACCACGAGAATACTGAAATCGCGTTTCGTTTATGGTAAACGCATTGATGACGGCAGTTTCTGTCAACTGCAGGTTGTGATTTGTGGATTTGGACTGGTATCCCCGCTGCGGGAGAGTAAATCCACCGACGCCGTTTACACTTCGGAATTCAAAAAAATTGTAGCGGGCAATCAGCGTATTGCGATCGTTGATTGCATAGTCGAGGCGCGGGCTGATATTCGTGTTCCTGCGCGGCACCAGTGCTCCCAAACCAAAATCGGTCGGCGTCAGCGCAGAATTCAGAATCGTTGCACGCACCAGATCGTTATCGTCAGTTTCGTTACGATTGGCTTCAAAGAAGAACGAGGCCTTCTTTTTGACGATAGGCCCGCTCAGACTTCCGCCGAACTGCCGCTGTTGATATGGCGAGCGCTTGCTGGAGCTAATCGCGAATGGATTGCGTGAATTCAAACTCTCGTCCTGAAAATTAAAATTGGCGCTGCCGCGTATCTTGTCAGTTCCCGGCCTGGTCAAAATGTCGATACGCCCTGATGGCTGATCATTTTCCGGCGCGAAGGGATTCTGGTTGATGCGAATCTCGCGTATCGCTTCTTTTGGCGGCAGGTTGCCCCCGGAAAATCCATCGATAAAAATCTGGCCACCGCTCGGACCCACTGACGGGCCGGCGAGAGCTTGCAGCGCGGCGGCGAGTTCATCCGGATCGTCAGGTAGAGCTTCCAGGTCCTTGCCCGACAGCACTTGCTGATTGGCGTTATTGTTGGTGTCGGTACTGATCGGTGTTTCCGCGTTGACCTTTACCTGCGTTTCGATAGCCGCGATTTTCAAAGTGATATTCACCGGGTCGCGCTTCGCTGCGGTTACGTCGACCTCCGCGTCCTCGGAAGTCGCAAATCCGGTTGCGGTAGCGTGCACTCTGTATTTTCCCGGCGCAAGTCCGGCGAATGAATACGTGCCATCAGCCGTTGTCGTCGCGGTCTTTTGGGCGCCGGCGGCATCGGTCAGCGTTACAGTAGCACCAACAATCGAAGCGCCGAACTCGTCGTTAATTACGCCGCGCAAGCTCGCTCGGCCCTGCGCAAAGACTGTGGTTGACAGACCCGCTAGTAAGAGCACGGTCGCCAAACAAGGAAATAGTTTTCGAATATTCATGATCAGATTCTTCTTCGTTTAGAAAAACTTTTGGAGTGCGCCGGCAGAGCGAAGTGGCGACGGCGCTTTGGATTTTGACCAAGCGTTGGGTCGTAGTTGAAAGATCCAAAGCGCCGTCGCCACTTCGCTCTGCCGGCGCACTCCAAAAAGGTTTACGGCACGCCGACGCCGCCGAACATGCCACCAAAACTTCCGTTGAGATCCACGCCTTGGGGGCGACCCTGGCCGCCACCGGGTTGCTGGCGCGCCGCGACCATCGTCAAGAGCGGCTCGACTCCGGTGACCAGAGAGATTGCGGTGAACTGAGTCGGGTCTGAGCCCGGCAGGCTCGACATGATAACCATGTCGCCCACTTTGACTTCACTAATCGAGATCGTGGGCAGACGTTCAAGGATGTCAGCGACGTTCGGTCCGCCGCCACCCATGCGTGGGCCGCCACCTTGTGGCCCACCGGGTCCGGCACCTTGCGGTCGTTGCGCTGCTTGTCCCTGGTTTTGTGCCTGTCCCGGTCCGGCGCCGGCTTTGGCGGGCCCGCCAGCAGCCCCTGGCCCCATACCGCCTCCGAACATAGCGGTCATATTTTCAGGCCATCGGCGGAGAACTGAATCCGGCTTTAGCACAATCGTAATCGGTTTCTTGGTTGTAAGATCATTAATCTTGAGTTGGTTGGTGGCCAGGTCAATCGCGGTCACGGTGCCACCGACGATCTTAAACGTTCCAAACACCACTTCTTCGGCGGTCAAGTGTGTACCATCCGGGCTCTTATCGCCGAGGGCTCGCAACTGATCTTGGACTTTTACCTCTTCAAACGTGCTGGGCTTGGCTTCGCTATACTTGGGGATGGTGTCGGGCGGATAGCGCCGCATCAAAACTTTGTCGGTGATCGGAATAATGACCGCCTGCTGAGCACCCATCAAGCTGCGGCTCGAAACTGTGATCTCTTTCGTGCTCGGATTAACCGAGGTGACGATGCCGCTGACGCCGCGTCTACGCCACTCGGCCCTCTCTTGCTCCTGTTTCTTCGCGACATCCGCCTTGCTCATTACGACCACCTGGGTCGTGGGCACCGTCTTCTGATCCGAGCCCGCTCTCCAGCGCGCCCATACACGATCACCCTGACCAACATCTGCAAGCGTGATGTCCGTGGCACTGGCCATTGTCTTCTCGCCGGGTGCCATGCGCTTATACTGCGTCTTACCGCTAAGATTGATGTTGAAGATGACGCCCTTATCGTCTCGGACGACCATTTGCTTGGCAGCTGCATCAATTGCTTTGACTTCGCCGATTACACCGCTGACCGCTGAGGTTGCCGGAGACGCGCTCGGCGTCTGCCCATAAACCGCGCCACGGAAACCAATCGAGGCCACCAATAAGCAGGTCAATATCAATAATTTTCGCACAATGCCGCCCTGGTTCATTTGAAGAATATCCATTATTTACGCCCCACTAAATCTGTTAGTTGCAAAAATATGAAGTTTCGTTTCACAAAACTCGAGTGCTCACGTACAAAGACGCTTGAAACCGCTCAGCAATTAACCTCAGTGACGGGATTTTTGTTCTTCTTCGCGGTGCGCGTCCCGCTGGGCCACCTTCGCGTCAAACTTCTGCTGCTGTTCGGCTGAAAGCAGCGCGCGAATTCGGGCGCGAGCTTTCTGACGTGGCTCGTCGAAGCGCGGCTTCAATTCGACATGCAGCGCTCGGTACTCGTTACGCGTTTCGTCCAGGATGGCGCTTACGGCTTTTGTTTGTTCGTCAGTCAAGTTAAGTTCGCTGCGCATTTTTTCGAAACGCTCATGCATCGCCTTCTCAGGGCGCTCGCCGCTTGCCCGCGAGCGATACAAACCGCCCAGCGCCGCCCCAGTCACTCCGCCAAGCACAAACACGACCAAAAGCACCAACCAGATTTTAAGTTTAGTGTGGCCCTGCATACTTATTTAGCGCCTTCCCCATAATTACGATCCACGACAATGTTGAATACTTCATCCTTAGACGGACCGTTTCTGCTGGCGAGGACTGTTTGTTCAACTCCTGCGGCCGGCGTGCCGAAGAGCGCTTCTTCGTCAGATTGAACCGGCGCCGAAGGGGCGCTGAGTTGCGCCGACCAGACTGTCAAAATCGCAGCCAGCACCGCGACCAGCGCCATTGCTGGGACCGCACGCCGGGCGACAAGAAACATAGAAAGCCAGCCACCTGTTTCATTCCGCCGCCGCTCTTCTTCAGCAATCGCGGCGCGCATGCGCGTGAAAACAAACGGCGAAGTAGCAGCGGCTTCGGTCTCGGCTTCGCTCCCGGTGGCGCTCCTCAATACCAGCCGACCGGCGCGGTCGAGTTGTTCATCTGTTTGTCGATTTGCCATGAACACCTCCGAAGTTAAAAGGAGCCGAAAGTTTACCGCTCCCACCGACAAAAGACGAAATAAAACCCTGAGAAGTTACAACAATCTGACCGTGTACGACAGGCTGCCAGCCTGTCGAAGTATAAATCATTAAGGCCAACAGGCTGGCAGCCTGTCGTACGCCGCATCACAAGTATCTCCGCAAGACTCGGCGCAGATGAGCGCGAGCTCGGTGCGCGCGGACCTTAACCTTCGATACCGACCAACTAGTCATTTCCGCAATCTCTGCCACCGAGAAGCCTTCGACATCCAGCAGCGTCAGTACCAGGCGATCTTCCGCACTCAAGCGGGCCAGCAGCTTGACGGCTAAGTCTCGTGACACAAGCGCGCTTTCGATATCCCTTCCCGCGGAGCGTAATTGCAGCGCTATTTCATGGCTCTCGGTATCGTTGAGATCGCTCAGGGCCTGTTCTGGCCGGCGGCGTGCGCGACGCAGTTGATCGTAACTTGAATTGACCGCGATCTGAGTTAGCCATGCCTTGAACGACTTCTCGTGCGTGCCATGATAACTGTCGAGCGCAAAGTATGCCTTGGTAAAAGTATCCTGAATAATTTCTTCGATTTGTTCGCGGCGAGCAAAGAAACGACTGGCGGTATAGGCCACATGACGGCGGTAGCGATTGAATAATTCTTCAAACGCTAAATCATCGCCTGCGTTGGCGCCGGCGACCAGCACGTCATCTGCCTGTGGTTCCACAATTTTCTATTATCTTTCGGCGACCCCATTCAAAACCACCTCGAGGCTAACGATCAAGCTTCAAGGGACGACGGTCTCTTCCAACTAATGCGGTAGCGCGCAGTCAGCGCCAGACCCAGACTAACAACCAGCAAGCCGGCAATAATAATCGGCCAAATATAAGGCAGGGAAGCAAGAGCGACCCAAAAGGCAACGCCCAGCAATAGAATTATCGATTCGGATCGCACGCGCGGCAAGAATCGACGCTGCAGCCATCGTCCAGTCGCTACAAAAATGACTACGCGTCCGAAGAGTGTGGCGACCACCACCAGCAGCAATGCCAGAACGGAAATCAGCGCGCCGACTATTTCGGGAAATACTAATAAGCAAGCGACCACTCCAATAGTTATTGCGATCGAGCCCAGGAGGCCAATCACCGCCACTCGCAAACTCGTTAATTGCAAGCGAGCGACTGCGCGGCTAATTGTATTGGGCATGACCGCGGTTAGGGCCAGCGAGATGATCAACCAGAACAGTACCGCCAGCAAACGCATGCCCAGAAACGCCGGTGTCAGTCTCGGGTGCAGTAAGCTGAAGGGTTCGCGCATGACATGTCGCAGTTCATTTTCATAACCCGCATACATGATCGTCACGCTTTGCGGATCGCGGCCCGGCGCAGCCTTGCCGTGATGATAAATGCCGCCCAGCACGATCACGTCGCCTCCGATTCGCGAACCTGCCCGCTGGATTACAGAGCCGCCAATCGCCGCCACGTCTCCATCGACTGAGCCTTCGACAATTACATCGCCGCCAAAAGCTATGGCGCCTTTTTTCACTGTGCCCGTAATTTTGATTGATTGCCCGAGCCCGAAAACCGTGGTGTTGCTGACGCCTTCAATCACGCGCGCGTCGGGATCGCCGGGATGATCGTCAGCTGTTTGGGCCTGGATGGCGACAAAGGTGAGAAGCAACGCCCCCAACAAGACGACTTGTTTCAGCACCGCGAGTTGTAGCGACAGGATCATCTTCCATTTGTCATTTGAGACTCCTTCCATTCGGATCGCGGACTTGCCCCGGTCGCTGAGGGGCGCATTATCAAAACGGATGATTCTTCCTAAATGGCCAATGAAAAATGTCAAATGACAAATGGAAAATGATCAGATTTGCGCGCGATGATATCTAGCGATTAGCAAAGGCAGTAGTGAAATTGAGACGATGAAAGCCAACAGCAATAGCAGCCCCAAACCGTGTGACGCTGAAACAATCGCGTGGCCGAGGACCCGAACGATTACAGCCAAACCTGTTCCGGCGTCGTAGATGGTTCGCCAGGCAAGATCCAAAAAACTCTCAGCGACACGCAGGAAAGATCGGGCGGGTTCAAAAATCAGCGCTCGCGCAGCCGCCCCCAACAGCGCGAATGATAACAGTGCCAGCACCACACATATTTTCATCGCCCGCCTGCGCTCGCTCTGCTTATGCATTCCGCTAATATTGGCTTCGGCGTGCGCCGCAATCACGCGCGTAAAGTCGCGAGGCAGCTCAAACGCGCGCGACTCGTTAAAGGCTACGTCGAGCGTGCAAAGCAACTGGCGTTGTATGCGCAGTTCCGCGGCACAAGCGTCGCACGATTTCAAGTGAGTCTCGAAACTCGTTAGCTCTTCACCCGTCAACTCGCCATCAAGGTAGGCGGCGATATCCTCACGCTCGCAGCCGTTGTTTGTGATGGTCGAATGATTCATGAAATCTTCTGGTCCGAAAAACTTCAGTTCAATTGCGTTCCCTGGGAGAGGACTAGGGGAGGGCTTAGTGACTCAAGCCACGTTTTAGTCCTCTCTTCCCGCCACCGCACAACCAAAAATAAGGAGATGAATTCTTACACTGCTCTGCTATGCCCTCACCCCGGCCCTCTCCCAAAGGGAGAGGGATCAACGACAAACTGAAGTTTGTCGGACATCAAGCACTGGTAATGCCGCGCTCGAGCAACTGATCGCGCATGGCTTCGCGAGCGCGGAAGAGGCGGTTCTTCACCGTGCCCAGCGGCAGGCCGGTGACCTCGGCGATCTCGTCGTAACTCAAATCCTGCGAATGTCTCAACACGATCAATTCACGATATGCGGTCGGTAGTAACTGCACAACGGCTTCGATTTCCGACCGTCGCTCTTTTCGCTCGCTCTCCTGCTCGGGCGTTAGCCGGCGGCTCTCGATTGAAATCTCGCGCCGTTCGCCTTCCGGTCCGGTGGCCAGGGTTTGCTCGCGCACCGCGTGTCGTCGCAAGTGATCGATTGCGGCGTTGTGCGCAATCTTGTAAATCCACGTCGAAAACTTGAATTCAGATCGATAGCGCGAAAGCGAATTGTAGACCTTGATAAAAACTTCCTGCGTCAAATCCAGCGCCGCATCGTAATTGCCCACCATCCGATAGACGTAGGCCGCGATGGGCCGCTGATAACGGCGCACCAATTCCTCGAAGCAAGCTTCGCGGCCCGACAGCGCACTGACGACCAGCTCGCCATCGGCCAACGCGCCCGGTTTTGCTAAAGAAATTACTGCGCTCATCGTGTGATCGCTCCGATTCTACGTTGGCTGGAGAACGAAAGTTTCAAGGTAGCACAAGACTTAAGGATGTGTCTCCCCTATCGTGCCGATTCAGTCTGCCAAGAATTGTAGGTAACTCCCTCTCCGTTTGGGAGAGGGCCGGGGTGAGGGCCTGGCGACGAAACTCAAAATACTTCTTCTCCTGTTTCTATCGGAGTGGACAGGAAAAACGATGGAGGAGAGGTTTCTTTCTTGTTACTCTGCTAAGCCCTCACCCCAGCCTCTGCCAAAGGGAGAGGAGTCTACGTCTGAATCCCTGGCGCGGTGTGTACTGCGTTGATTGGCTCGCTACCTGACGAGCCTTACCTGTACAATCTCCGGCTTGCAAAACTTCGGTCGATCTTCATCAGACCAAGCGCCGATTCCACGCTGGCGCACGCTGGCAGTGCTGGCGATTGCCGAACTGCTCGGTATGTCGCTCTGGTTCAGCGGTTCGGCTGTGGTGCCGGCGCTAACGAAGGAATGGAATCTCAGCGAAGCAGCGGCAAGCTGGCTCACGCTCTCGGTCCAACTTGGTTTTGTAGCGGGCACTCTTTTGAGTGCGCTGGTAAATCTTCCGGACATCATCAGTCCCCGTCATCTTTTTGCGCTGACCGCGATCGCGGGCGCGATCGTGAACGGCGCATTCGGATTGTTTGCGCATGATGCGTGGACGGGGATTCTGCTGCGATTTCTGACGGGCATGTTTCTAGCCGGAGTCTATCCGCCGGCAATGAAGATTCTCGCCACCTGGTTTCGTCATGGTCGGGGGCTGGCGCTCGGAATACTGGTTGGCGCGCTTACGCTCGGCAAAGCGACGCCTTATCTGGTCAATGGCATTGGCAGCCACTGGCGACATAACGTAGTCTTCGTTTCGTTGCTGGCAATCGTGGGAGGACTGCTGGTTCTGTTCTCTATTAGTGACGGACCATTTGCTTTGCCGGCGGCGCGTTTTGATTGGAAGCAAGCCGGGCGCGTCTTTCGCAATCGCGGCGTGCGCCTGGCAAACTTCGGCTATTTCGGCCATATGTGGGAACTGTATGCGATGTGGACGTGGATTCCGTTTATGATTCGCGCCAGCCTGTCACTTCATCGAAGCAACCCCGCACTCGCCGAAGTTGCTTCGTTTCTGGTGATTGGTTGCGGCGCGATGGGCTGCGTCATCGCGGGCTTGATTGCCGATCGCATCGGGCGCACGATCGTGACCTCGTGGGCGATGGTGATTAGCGGCAGTTGTTGTCTGATTATCGGCCTGCTGTTCGGCTCCAATCCGATTGCACTCCTGATTGTTGCCGCGATTTGGGGAGCCAGCGTCGTCGCCGATTCGGCACAGTTCTCGGCCTGCGTCACCGAACTAGGCGATCCGCAATACATCGGCACCGCCTTGACGATTCAGACGTGTCTGGGATTTTTGTTGACGACGATTTCGATTGAGTTGATTCCGCGCGTCGTCAATCTGATCGGCTGGCGCTATGCCTTCATGATACTTGCGCCCGGGCCACTGTTTGGAGTGATTTCGATGTTGCGGTTGCGTCGTCTGCCCGAAGCAACGAAGATTGCGCAGGGAAGGAAATAGCAGTGCTCCGGCAGAGAGCGTCGGCGACTGGAGCGCAAGCGTCCTCGCTTGCAATGAGCGCAACCGTGCGAGAGTTTGAGGTGCAAGCGAGGACGCTTGCGCTCCAATCCCGCTACGCTTCTGCCAGCGCGCCGCTCCAAAGCCCGCTGGTTGCAGTCGTCGCGCGGTGAGAGTTTAATATAGCTGAAAAATGATCGGCGCAAAATTAGGGAATTATCGAATCCTCGAAAAGATTGGCGCCGGCGGACAGGGTACAGTTTATAAAGCGACCGACACGAAGTTGGGACGCGCGGTCGTCATCAAAGTTTTACCGCCGGAGTTAACTCTCAAAGAAGCCAACCTCAAACGATTCGAGCGCGAAGCGCGGCTGGCGTCGGCGCTCGACCATCCGAATATCTGCACCATTTTCGATTTGAATGAAATTGGCGGCGTTCACTTTATTGCCATGCAGTACGTCGAAGGCAAAAACGTTCGCCAATTGGTCAGTGGCCGTCCGCTCGATTTGCGCAGCGCGCTCTCAATCGCGATTCAAGTTGCCGACGCTCTTGCGGCTGCACATTCGCGCGGGATCATCCATCGCGACGTCAAAGCCGGCAACGTTATGGTGACGCCGGCGGGACAGGTGAAGATTCTCGACTTTGGATTAGCAAAATTATTGGATCACGAAGGCGGCGGCATTCATCAGACCGACTTAACCGAGGTTGGCATTCCGTACGGGACCGCAACGTATGCGGCGCCCGAACAAGCCCGCGGCGAACGCGTCGATGCGCGCGCGGACATTTTTTCCACTGGCGTGCTGCTTTACGAAATGCTGACGGGCACGTGGCCGTTTACGGGAAAGACCAGCGTCGATGTGCGTCATGCCGTGCTGCATGATGAACCGCCGGCCCTCTACGAAGCGCGACCAGGCGGCGCGCCGCAACAACTGCAAGCGATTCTCGATCGCGCGCTGGCCAAAGATCCAAAGCAGCGTTATCAGAAAGTCAACGAACTTCGCGATGACTTGCGCGCCATCTTACGTGAAGTCGAAGCGGGCGGGCCCCTAAGCTTCGAGCCGATCTCGCCGGTGGCGCCGAAACATCTGTCCGGCACCGGTCGCATGGGGCGCGCGTTGCGTTGGCTGCGCAGCAGGACTGGCGAACGAACTTCACAGGCGCGAGAGTCGTCGTCAGGACGACCAATGCACGACACGCCGGCAACCAGTCTCGGCGACCGCGAACGCAAGAGTGTCGCGATTCTTCCTTTCAGAAACGTCAGCAGCGATCCGCAATCCAGCTTTTATGAATTCTCGCTGGCCGATGCCGTGATCACGGAACTTGCGCGCGTAAGATCGCTGGTGGTGCGCCCCTCTTCAGAAATCGTTAAATATCAGGGCGTGCAAATCGATCCACGACAGGCCGGACGAGAGATGAGCGTCGCCGCGGTGTTGTCCGCTGGATTCTTGCGCGCGGGCGATCGCATTCGCGTTACGGCGCAACTGGTCGATGTCGATTCGGGAGATCTCCTTTGGAGCGATCGCATCGACGCCGATGCTACTGACATCATCAACGTGCAGGACACAATCACGCAGGAAATTTGCGAAGGTCTGCGGCTGGAACTGACTACCGACGAGAAGGACCGGCTTGAGCAACAGAAGACTGCGAATGCCGAAGCTTACGAAGAATACCTGCGCGGCCGCGACTGCCTGGGTCGCTTTATCTATCATACGATCGCGCGCAGTGACATCGACAAAGCCATCGAACACCTCGAACGCGCGGCTTATCTCGATCCTTCATTTGCCCTCGCGCACAGCGCGTTGGGCAAAGCTTATGCTAATCGAGTGATAAAGGGTTGCGGGGAACCGGGCGATTATGCGGCTGCCACGGAGGCATTCGATAAAGCCCTCGCGCTCGATCCGGGTCTGCTGGAAGCACGCCGGCACATGGTCCTCATTCACCTCTCGCGCGGCGAAAAGCGGCGCGCGCGAGAGACGGCCGAACAATTGGCGCGTGAAGCCCCCAACGATTCCGGTGTTCACTTTGCACGGGGCGTGGTCGCGAGGCTCGATGGTAACTACGAAAAGGCATTGCGCTGCTTTGAGCGCATGGCGCGCCTTAATCCCGCTGAGCGGGTTGTAGCCAGTTACAATCGGGCGCGCATTTTCACGTATCAGGGCCTGTTTGAAAAAGCACTCGCCGAACTCGATGAGGGCGCGATTATCGAACCCGATCATCCCCTAAACAAGACTTTTCGCGCCCGCGCGCTCTACTATCACGGCGAACCGGTCAAGGCCGCGGAAATTCTGGAGCAGGTCCTCGAACAGCAACCGCAGCTCGACGGCATTCGCCCGATCTATGCGACGTTCCTGAGCGCGCTGGGCTTTAGCGAAGAAGCGCGGGCGCAACTGACCGATGAAGTAAAGAAAACCGCCGACACCGATCATGACGTGGCTTACTGGCTGGCTTCGGCCTATGCAATGGAAGGCGAGCGCGATGAAGCTCTGAAGTGGTTGCGCCGCGCCATCGCATTGGGAAATGAAAACAAGCAATGGTTCGAACGCGATAAGAACTGGGATTCGCTGCGGGAGGATCCGGAGTATCAAGAGATCGTCGGTGCGATTGTCACGCCCGCTTCAGATGATGCTGAGGGCCGCTAGGCCCCGGTAAGTCAAGAGATGCATTTGAGTTAAGTTTGAGACGCGTTAGCCCTTTCGATAGTACGAACCGCAAAGCGGTTGCGACCTACAGCCTAGGGTTGCCGCTTCGGCTACCCTAGGTGACGAGTTTCGTTGGTTTTCAACCGCAAGGCGGTTGCGCCCGTTTTTGATTCGCCGAGGAATGACTCAACCGCGTTGCGGTTGAATGGTTTTTTCATTCGTGATCCCAGGGTAGCCGAAGCGGCCAACCCTGGGCTGCGGGGCGCAACCGCGTTGCGGTTAAGGAATCGAGCGAAGCTAAGGCTCGCTAGTTGTCTTTCTTTCTTCTCCCCGAGGCAGAGGGAATCCTTTATGAAAACCTTCGTCGTTGGCGACATCCACGGACGCTGCGCGCAGCTTCATCACTTGCTCGATCTGCTGCCGCGCGACGAATCAACTGATACGTTGATTTTCCTCGGCGACTTGATCGACCGCGGATCGGATGTACCAGGATGCGTCGAGCACGTCTTGAGCCTCTGCGGTGCGAATCCCGAAAGGGTCATCTGCCTGCGCGGAAATCACGAGCAGATGCTTTTGGATTTTGTCGACGGGAAAAGCCTGACGTGGCTCGACGCCGGCACGGGCGGCGACCGCACATTTGCACAGTACACTCAAACGCCGCTCCGCCTTCAGACCGAAGCTGACTTTGATATTGCCCGCAACCTATTCGCCGACAAGATGCCTGCAAATCAAATCGAGTTCTTTCGTCAGTTGCCTCTGTATCACGAAGACGACTTTGCCCTCTACGTTCATGCGGGTTTGGAGCAGGGCAAGCATCCGCGCGACAGTTCACCCCAGGCTTTGCTCTGGACCCGCGATATGGAGTTCTACAAGAGCTATCGCGGCAAGCCCTGTGTCTTCGGCCACACACCGACAGCTTTCCTGCCCTTGCGTGGCCGCCTGGGCCATCACGGCATCTACATCTTCCACAGCGCGATTGGCATCGACACAGGTTACAACCTGCACTCGCCGCTCTCGTGTTTGTCACTGCCCGACTTCATGCTCTATCAGACATACGCCGACGGCCAAAGCGCAACTCATCACATCACATCGCTGATTCCGGAGACGTTGAAAGAAATGCAGCGGAGGGCGGAATTGATTTGGACAGGATTGACATGATTTACAAGATATGGAACCTGAGAAGGGCAAGTTATCGACCCTCCAATCTTGTCCATCTTGTTAATCCTGTCTTTCTATTCGTACCCAAACACTCAATCGGATCCAAACGTCAGCGGAAGGCGGAATTGATTTGGACAGGATTTACATGATTTACAAGATATGGAACCTGAGAAAGGCGAGTCATCAACCTCCTAATCTTGTCCATCTTGTTAATCCTGTCTTTCTATTCATAACGCAAACACTCAATCGGATCCAGACGCGCCGCTTTGCGCGCGGGCCAGACGCCGAAGATTAGTCCGACGGCGACACTGACGGTCAATCCCGTAGTCACGGCCCAGGTTGGAATCGAGGCGGGCAGGCTGGGTATCAGGAGCATTATGAGTTTGCTGATCCCGACCGCCGCCAGCACGCCGATGACTCCGCCAAGAAACGTCAGGGTCATCGCTTCGAACAGGAATTGATTAGTAATGTCGCGGCGGCGCGCGCCCAGCGCCTTGCGAATGCCGATTTCTGCCGTGCGCTCAGTAACGCTCACCAACATGATGTTCATGACCCCGATGCCGCCCACCATCAAGCCGACCGATGAGATCGCAATGGCGATGATGCCGATCATACCGAAGATGCTATCGAACTGCGTGATGAAAGCGTTCGCAGTTTTTACGTCGAAGTTGTTCGCTTCGGAAAACTTAACGTGCCGGCGCGTGCGCAAAATCTCCTCGACCTGATTGACTGCTTCGGTCAAAAGCCCCGACCGCGCACGCGCAATAACGAATAAATATTTGCGCCCGGGAGCGATCTGGAGCCCCGTGCGAAAGGGAACGAAGACAGCATTATCCTCATCGTTCTCACCGAAGACCGTCGTCTGCCGCTTCGCCAGCACGCCGATGATCTCCCAGACATAGCCGCCCATCCTCACGCGCGTTCCGACTATGCCCCCATCCTGGTCGGGAAAGAGGGCTTTCGCGGCATTGACGCCAATCACAATCACATTGCGGCGGTTCAGATCGTCCGGCTCCGAGATGAAGCGCCCTTCCTTCAGCGAGGCGTTGTGAATGTCAGCGTAATTGGCGGTGACTCCCTGCGTGTTGCCACGCCGGTAGGTCCTATTGTTGATCTTGATCGTGTCGTCAAAGCCGCAGCCCCCGCAGCCAATGTTCATCGACTGGAGCGCCACCGCCTCAACCGCCGAGGCCTGTTGGGCGATTGCTTCGCCATCCTCCGGGGTCAGGGGCTTTCGCGCCCGCTCGGATTGGTCGCGCTCGCCCACTTGCGGTCCCGTAGTCAGGTGGAATGCGTAAATATTATTGGTGCCGTATTCCTCGACCATCCTGACGATGTTGGCTCGGAGACCCGTGAGAATCGATGCGACCACGATCGCGACCAGCACGCCAATAACGATCCCGAGCACCGTAAGCGCGCTACGGAACTTGTGCGCACGGACGCTGTCGAGCGCCATCAGAAGCGTTTCGCGCGGGATGAAACCAGGCAGGCTCAACTTCATAGGTATTCAGGTGCGTGTTAGCGCGATGATCGGATCGAGTCGCGAGGCTTTGAAGGCCGGATAGATTCCAGCGATCATGCCGACGGCAGTCGAGACGCCGAGTGCGAGCACGATATAGCCAATGGTGATCGTCATCGTAATCGGGGTTAAGACCGTCACTGCCCAGGAGATTCCGGCGGCGGCGAGCAGACCCAGAACGCCTCCGAGCGCGCACAGCATCGATGACTCGATCAGAAACTGCAGGAGCACCTGCTTTCGCCGGGCGCCGAGCGCCTTGCGCAAACCGATCTCGAAAGTGCGCTCGGTGACAGAGACCAGCATGATGTTCATCACCACGATGCCACCGACCACCAGTGCAATCAGGGTGATTGGGGTAACGACCAGCGCGATCGCCCCCGTGAACTGATCGATCTGGCTGCCCAGCGCTTCGGTGTTCACGAGGCCAAAGTCGTCCTCCTCACTGCCGATCAGCTCGTGATAATTGCGAAGCGCGCGGCGGGCATCCTCGATTGTTATTTGGAAGGTCTCGCGTCGCTGCCCCTTGCCGTGGATTTGCAAATCGAGGTTGCGTCCATAAATGCGCTGAAAGGTCGTCAGCGGAATGTAAACGTGCTTGTCGATCAGGTCGCCGAAGATGGGACCACGCCTCTCTTCCACGCCGACAACGCGCATCGGCAGACCGGCCACCTTGAACTCTTTGCCGATAGGGTCGATGTCCGGGTAGAACTTGTCCTTGATATCAGCGCCAAGGACGACTACCAGCTTGCTGTGCGACACTTCTTCCGGTTGGATGAAGCGTCCGTCCGTCATCGTCTTGTCTTCGATCTCAGCCATGTTGGCGGTTACCCCGAAGATAATGCCGCCGAAGAAGGTCATGCCGTTCTGCTCGAATTTCGTTCCATGTGCCGCTTCCGCCCCTACGGCAGTGCAGGTTTCGCAATATTCCTGCAGCCACTCCATGTCCGCCCATTTCAATTGCTTATTACGACGGTTCATGCGCTCTAGATCTTCCTCGGACAACTCACCTTGACTGACCATGCGCGCGATCATGAAATGATTCGTGCCCAGAACCTTGGACACTTTCTCGACCACATAAGTGTTGAGCCCGGAGATCGCGGCGCCGACGACGACCACCGACGCCACACCGATGATGATGCCAATCAAGGTGAGAAACGCGCGCAGCTTGTGCGCCAGGATCGACTGCAGGGCGATCCGGGCGGCGTCCGAATAAAATGAAAAGAGATAACGCATGGTTGGGCACCAGTCAGGATTCAGTACGACTAGTCCGCGGCAAAAGTTTGGACAAGAAATGTCGGGACAAAGTTCCCTTTAGAAGACGAGCGAGGCGGGTGATTTATTAACGATCATTCAAGAGCGGGGGCAAGCCGCCCTTCCTGACCTGAGAGGTGTTCTTAGGTTTGCGCATCGATCCTAAGGTATGTGGCTTCAATAATTCTAAGAACTCCGGCTGGCAGAGATAGCACTGATGCCAAAGCACCTCGCAGTCAGGAAGGGTGGCTTGCCCCCGCTTGTCGTCACCATTTTTTCACTTGAAATCCGATTGGATGAGCCACCAGCCAATCCCACGCGGATTGAATGATGACACGCAGATCCTGAAACTGTGGTTCCCAGCCCAACTCGCGTTTTATCTTCTCCGAACTCGCAACCAGCACGGCCGGATCACCCGGACGGCGAGGTGCCATACGTACCTTGATTTCACGGCCGGTAACTTCGCGCGCCGTATCGATCACTTCGCGTACGGTGTAACCATCGCCGCCGCAACCAAGGTTGTAGATGGTGCTGCGTTCGTCGAGAATGCCCAGCGCCAGGATGTGCGCGCGCGCCAGATCGACGATGTGGATGTAATCACGCACGCAGGTGCCGTCGCGCGTTGGATAATCATCGCCGAAAATCTGCACCTCTTCACGCGCGCCGGCGGCGGTTTGCAAAACGAGCGGAATCAGATGCGTTTCCGGATCGTGCATTTCGCCGCAACGCTCAGTTGCGCCCGCAGCATTGAAGTAGCGCAGACTTGCATAACGCAAACCATATGCGCTGTCGAACCATTTCAGCGCTCGCTCGAAAGCCAACTTTGATTCGCCGTAAGGATTCGTGGGATTGTTAGGAAGACTCTCGTCGATTGGCACCTTCGCGGGTTCACCATAGGTGGCGCACGTCGATGAAAAGACCAAACGCTTAACGCCGCATTCGCGCATCGCGTTGAGCAGCGACAATCCGCCCACCAAATTGTTTTGGTAATACTTCGCCGGGTGCGTCACCGACTCGCCAACCAACGCAAAGGCCGCCATGTGCATGACGGCTTCGATCTCATTTTCCCTGAGCACGCCGCGCAAAGCCTCGCCATCAAGCAAATCCCCTTTCACAAACGCGGCCGAAGGATGAACGGCTTCACGATGGCCGTAGCTGAGATTGTCATAGACGACCGCCTGATGGCCCGCGTTAATTAATTCTTCCGTAACGACGCTGCCAATGTAACCGGCGCCGCCCGTAACTAGAATTCGCATAGATTTTTCTCTAGCCCAGGCGTTTACGCCTGGGAAACGAATGACCAAATATCATCGCAGCCTCCTTCAGGAGGCTTTCGTCCAGATGCCTTCAGGCCAATCATCCTCTTCGCACTCGAACCTTTCCAACAACTCTGACAATGACCCTTTGCGATGATGCTCTTCCTACCCCTATAGAGAAAAAGATCTCAATCGAAGCCTTTCGATTTCAGCCATTCCTGAACGACATTCCTTTTATCTCGCTTCTGGCCGTCAACTTCGTAATTCAGATTTCGCATTTCATCGGTCGAGATCGCGCCGCCGAGTCTTTGCAGCACTTCCGCGAGCGTCGGCACGCGCATCAGTGTGTCCTTTCGAACTAAGAAGACAGCTTCGTAAGGTGGAAAGTAATGCCGATCGTCTTCGAGTTGCACCAGGTCGAGCGCCGCAATGCGCCCATCGGTTGAGTTGCCGGCGATTAGATCGACTTTGTGCGAAGCCAACGCCGTGTAGGTCAGATCGAGCGCCATCTCGTGAGGCGGATCGGCAAAACGCAAACCGTAAGCATGCGAAAATCCAGGATAGCCATCGGCGCGGGACATGAAATCCTGACCGAAGCCGGCGCTCCATTGCGGCGTGTACGCGGCGGCATTCGAAATCGTTTTTAGATTCAGGCGCCGCGTATCTTCACCGCGCACCAGGATCGCAAACGTGTTATCGAAACCAAGCTGAGGGCTGACTTCAAGATTAAACTTTTCCGCGTATTCACGTTTGACTTGATCGTAAACAGCTTTCGGATCGGGAATTGGTTGATGATGAAGAATCGCGGCGAACGCTGTACCGGTGTACTCGGGATAGAGATCGATCTGTCCCGCTGTCAGCGCGGCGTGAGTGAGATTTCCCGCCAGATCGAAAACTCGATCGACCTGGATGTTCTTCGCCTCCAACATCTGGGCCACGATTTCTGCGAGTAGGTTTGATTCGGTGAAATCCTTCGAGCCGACAGTCACGTGGCCGTGACTGAGCGACGAACTCGATCGGCTTTTCATTCCGCGCCAGGCCGAATAACCCATCAAGACGATGCCAATCAGCAGAACCGCCCATGCGACTGCGCGCAAAGGGCGGCCGGCGCCTGCTCGGCGCGCACTCGGATCGAAACGTCTTTCAATCGCACTGAAACCAAAGTCCGCAATCAAAGCCATCAGCGCCGAAGGCACCGCGCCGGCCAACAGCAGACGCGTGTCGTCCATCCGCAGTCCGCGGAAGATATATTCGCCTAAGCCGCCGGCGCTCACTTCGGCAGCGATGATGGCGACACCGATCGTGATCACTACGGCGACGCGTACGCCCGTAAGAATCACGCTCATCGCTAATGGCAGTTCGACCTGAAACAATACCTGTCGATCGGTCATGCCCATGGCCACGGCGGCTTCGCGCACGTTTCGATCGACGCCGAGAATTCCGGTAACTGTGTTGCGAATGATTGGCAGCAAGGCATAAAAGACCAGCGCGATAATCGCCGTACGCGGCCCGATGCCGCCAATGAACGGCAATGGAATCAGGAATCCGAACAGCGCCAGACTGGGAATCGTTTGCATCACGTTTGCAATTCCCAGAAGTGGCCCACGCAGACGCTTTCGCCGCGTGATCAAGATTCCGAGTGGCAAAGCGATCGCAATGGCAATCGCGGTCGCAATCAAGACCAGCCAAACGTGCTGCGCGATATGCACCAGGATGTCTGACCAATTGGATCGTAAGAACTCGCTCATTTCAATTGTCCGCAGATTACGCAGATTTCACGGATTAGAAAGACAAAAAATAAGCCGCCACAAAAAGGCACAAGAAGCACAAAAGGGAAATGCGAGAATTCACTGAATTACGCCTTCGTTTAAGTTCATCTTACGACTTCTCATGACCTCTCTTTGTGCCTCTTGTGCCTTTTCGTGGCTAATTTCTCTTTCTGCGCAATCTGCGGATTAAAAGTCACTTCGCAGCGTATCCAAATATGCCCGCGCATGTTTATCTTGGGACTTCACAAATCCCTGCGGCGTGTCCAGCAACACAATTTTTCCTTTATCCATCAGCGCAATTCGTGAGCCAAGCATCAAGGCTTCCCGCACGTCATGGGTCACGAAGATCACCGTCTTCCCAAGCCTCGCTTTCAACTCCGCAAACTCTTTCTGCAAAGAAGCGCGCGTTAACGGATCGA
>QHXG01000826.1 GCA_003222845.1 Acidobacteriota bacterium
GCTTTGACCATCGGCTTGCGTTGGGAAGCCTGTAGGCTCTTCTTTAGTGCAGTCATAATGTCCAAACGCGGAACCTCTTCTACCTTTTCGAACTCGGTGACCTTCTTGCCCTTGATCTTCGAATCGATCAATTTCCGTACAGCTTCATGATAGTGATCGACGGTATCGATGTCGGAGAAAGAGGTGATCATTTGCTCGACCAGACTCGTAGCCAGATGCAGTTCTTTCTTGTCGATCTTCTGCGCGCCGTCAAGTTCGGGAACGGCTTCGATGGCGCGAACCTCGGCCGGATAACGTAGTTTCTGTAGCACAATTCCGTTCTCGTGCGGAAAGATGGCGACCATGTCTTCGCGATCGCGCAGGACG
>QHXG01000827.1 GCA_003222845.1 Acidobacteriota bacterium
GTGACAATCTGCCCGCACTTTTTGCAGCGCTTGTCGTAGCCAATAGGACCAAAGTCATCGCGGTGCAACTGATTGAACTGGACTCGTTCCGATGCTTCGATGGCGTTATACACGCGAATCGGAATCGCAACCAGCAGGAAACGTATGTGGCCTTTCCAAATAGATCGCATCGGTTTGTTCTCCAGACACAAACGCGGGCATCGCGCCCGCATTCCATTCTGAGCCATGACGATGGCCCAACCCTTCACCGGAAGGGAATTATGGGCCAGTTGAGGCATCAAGTCAAAGTATTTTTATTTCCGTGCGGGACAAGGTGGCGAGCCCAAATCCTCTAGTCAGCGCGGACGAAGGCTCTCTTCCGCCAGGTATCTGAAGTACGGGGTTGGTGTTCCGGCCAGGACTCTTTGAAACTGGTAGTTCGCTTGGATGATTCTTCTTCTGTCGCTCAAGCATTGACGTTCCCCCCGCAAACCTGATTTTGCCCAGATGATACTCTGCCGCAGAGGAGAGAGGATCACCGGCTTTATCCGCGACCTGGGTCAACAATTCGATGGCTCTCGCTTGGTCCTGCGTCCCCTCTACTCCTCGCAACCACATGAAAGCCAGCCCCATTCGCGCCAGATAGCTGTATTCGGAGCCGTCAAAGTCAGCGATGAACTTTTCTAAGTCTTGAACCGTCTTTTGGTCATACTTATATTTGTGGATTGTGTACTCGCCAAAGAAGTGATGAAGGCCACTCGTTTGTGAGAACTCGTAGGCTCTGGCGTCGATGCCCTCCGGCATTCGCACGGTGATTTTAGTCTCATCGCTCAAGAACCTCCCATTATCCATGGTTCCGCCTTGCAGAAAATAGCTGCCAGGGCGAGCAAAGACGTGCCCGCCAGACGGTGACTCATAGTCGATGGGCCAGCATGTTCTTTGTTTCGCCGGGCAGAAGGTGTTTTGCAGTCGGGATGCACCTTGGTTAACGGATCATTATCGCTCGGTAGCCACGCCACTTAGTTCCAGCAGGTGTTGTTTAAGAACACCACGAGGCCCCCACCCGTTTTTCCTCCGCTGTTTCGTTGTGCAGCAAAAGCAACACCGAAAGAGATTCATAAGGGAGAATACTCTGGCGTGAAGCAGCGAGCGTGGTACGAATCGATTGACGCTCCGGCACTCGTTTTGTGAATGAGTGGTAAGCCGAAATGGTCACGAAGGGAATTACAACAGAAATTAAAATTCCATTCAGTGACATGAAATGAGGGTTGAGTCCGGGAGAGTCGGCTAGTTCGGGTAGTTGGCGATCAATAACCTTCATTTAGCCAATTAGTCCGTAACCAGGGACATGCCGCACGTGGGCTTGCGCTAGGAGCTTTGGTTAGATCACTGTGCTACGGGGCACGACGCTGTCTAGCTGCCAACTTGTTTCGGTAATCCACGACCTTATCAGCGAAAACAAAATCTCCCTTCCCCGTCAATCTGTCGAGGTAGATTTTCGCTCTTGCATCCTCGTTCTTGTAGAAATAAAACTCTCCCAGCCTGAAGGACGCGTATTCGCTATAGGCGGATTCAGCAAAGTCATTTGACACGGATTCAAGTGTGCTTAGGATGTCGTGATTTTGAGATAGATCCCATCCAGCAAATAAGTCGGAAGAGGACGCTCTCTTAATATAATTAAAGACTTGCTCGTTGATACCTTGGGGGTTGACGATGCGAACCAGCACAGGTTTCGACCTTACTTCTTCATTCCAATTAGCGCCATGAGTTACAGCCTGAATTCGATAATCACCAGGCTGAGACAGAATGTCATTCAGCCCCATGGTTATCAGTGGTTTTAAGTGCTCCGCGTCACCGGGCCTGAGCACCTTCGGGTAAGGACTGACTTCTATCAATTCCCTGATAGGTTTGTGGAAGTCAATCTTCTTCGGAGAGCCGCCAGAGCTAACGACGAACAACTCCGTGTGATTCGGAGTAAGGGCATGCCGCCAAGCGACAGTCTTCGTCGTCGCATTACTTAGCGTTACTAAAATCGGGATGGGCTCTAAGGGAACAAATTCAGCCTTCGTTAAAGCTATCTCCAGAGTCAAATCAGTGAAGGCTGAACTTTCCTGGTTGTTTTCTTGCTGCGCTGTGCTAGAGAGATGGGATCCTACGCCTACCAAAAGCAGCACCGCAACAGTAAGAAATAATTTCGTACGCATAAATCATCCTTTCATCCTAGGGCTGTCCCGGACTCTTAATTCTCCACCGAAGCACATTAAGATGTCTGTCTACAAACACGGTAGAGGTATCACCGCCATACATAATTCCGAAGCCTTGAGCATCGCCTTGCAAACCAAATTGATGGCCGACCTCATGGGCTACCGTTCTTAGCGAAGATGAAATTCGTCCTATCAGTTAAAAGACTAAACTGACTGGTGGCTTCTTCATAGTTTTTGTCATAGAAATAGTGCTCTCCTAGTAAAAAGGCACCGTAGTCTCTATTTACAGTCTCACGAAACCGA
>QHXG01000038.1 GCA_003222845.1 Acidobacteriota bacterium
TACGTTCGCCAGTTGCACTGCGGCCGTGGCGTCGAAGGAGGCAGCTAATTTAGCGAACGTGCAGGTCTCCAGTATCTGGGCCAATCTAAATTCAGGTGTTGGGTGGAAACTTGGTAGAACGATGCTCAGCGATCAAGCCACTACCATCGGCCTTAAGTCCGCGCTCGGGTACGGCAACTACAACGCTGCGTTCTTAACTTTCAGGGTTCGCGACTGGCACGGAATCACAGCGGTCTCGAACTTTACCTGGGGAAGGGCGCTGGGTCTTGGCGCTAACACACAGCGCAGCAGCGGCACCAACTTTGTTGATGTTTACAATCTCCGAGGCAATTACGGACCTAACGATTTTGACTACAAGTTCCTCTACAGCCTGGGCGTCACCTATCGGCCCGATTTCTTCAAGAGCACGAAGGGCTTTATAGGGCAACTTATAAACGGTTGGTCCGTTTCGCCATTTCTTAGTGCACGAAGTGGCGCGCCAACCAGAATTAACTGGTCTGGAGTGACAGGTTGTGGCTCTGATTGTCAGGCTTTCGGCCAAACGGGAAACTCGAATGGTGGCGCACAGGGCCCCGAATCGGCGATTCCTATTGGACCATACAACGTTCGAGCGACAGCTAATCGCGGAGTTTTCGGTTCGAATGGAGTGGGGACGACCAACGCTGAGGGCATCAATATGTTCGCCAACCCCGAGGCGGTCTATAACCTGTTCCGCCGATGCGTGCTCGGTTTGGATACGAGTTGCGGCGGGGGCGCCGGCAACCTCCGTGGCTTGAATCGCTGGAACGTGGACGCTACGCTCGCCAAGGATATTAAGATTACCGAACGCATTGGGCTGCAATTCACGATGCAGTTCACCAACGCCAGCCGATCCGCGCGATGCTAGCGCGGATAATTTGCGGCTGAATCAAAAACAGAATTTCGGCAAGATCACCAGCGCGGTTTACGATCCGCGGCAGGTGGAGTGGGGTCTGCGAATCCACTTCTAAAACGATAAGAGACGATTAACTAATTGGCTGGGGACTGAGAAATTCGGTCCCCAGTTTTTTTGGGTGACAGGTCCGACTTGGGCAGTTCTTACTCGTATAGGAGAACGCGTATTCGGGTGCGGCGAAAATTCTCCAGCGCACTGGCCCATGAACGCACGATCTCTTCCGGCGAGTCACCGCGCTTCAATCGTTCGAGCGCGTCAGAGTTGACCAGCAAACGCGAGTACCCGTCGATCTTCCACTGCGTGGGAAACAGTTGATGCAGGGCTGCGGCGATCTCGATTCCCGTAGAAACGGATTGAAACTTCGCGCGGTCAGTGACGACGAGGTTAATGCCTTTGCATTCTTCATTCTTGAACACGGATGATTTGGGCGTGAAGCGCAACGGAATGAAACGAACGCCGGGAATTCTTCGCGCATTCAAATAGGTCGCCAGCCTCGGCCCGTCGAGCCACGGGGCGCCGATCACTTCGAACGGTGTATCAGTACCGCGGCCCACGGAGAGGTTGGTCGTTTCCAATAAACCAACGCCGGGATAGAGCGCTGCTTCCGTCAAACTCCGCATGTTCGGAGAAGGGTTGATCCAGACCAACCCGGTGGCATCGAACCACATTGCGCGTCGCCAGTTTTCCATTTTGATTACGCGCAAGTCGGCGCCGATATGGCGCTCTTCATTATAGAGCCGCGCCAATTCGCCGACACTCAGTCCATGCCGCACGGGAATTGGGTGATAAGCAATGAATGAAAGTTTGTCCTGATCGGCGAGTGGGCCCTCGACGTCGATGCCGTTGATCGGATTCGGTCGGTCAAAAACAAAGACTGGCAGCTTTGCCTTTGTCGCTTCCTCCAGCACGTAGCCTAACGTCGTGATGTAGGTGTAAAAGCGCGCGCCGACATCCTGGATGTCATAAACCAGCGCGTCGAGGTCTTTCAACTGTTCAGGCTTGGGCCTCCGCGTTTCGCCGTACAACGAATAGATTGGCAGGCCAGTTTGTTCATCTTTGGTGTCCGAAACTTTTTCGTCAGCAACTCCCCGAATGCCGTGCTCGGGTGAGAATAGCGTTACCAATTTCACGTTCGGCGCTTTGAAAAGAATATCGATCGTCGAACGGCCCGAGCGATCTTGTCCGGTTTGATTCGTCACCAATCCGATTCGCATCCCATTGAGTTGTTTGAAGCCGTCGCGCTCCAGCACGTCGATGCCGGTCAAGACCTGCGCATCAGCGACCGTGTTTTCATTGACCGTGCCTCTGACGTTATTCGCGTTCAGGCGCGCGAGGCTGGCGAGCAAATCGGCAGCCGTGGTTGCCGATTCCTCACGGGCTTTGGCGACGGTCGTATCCATAATTGAACTCGCGACTATCGAAGCAACGCGTCCGCGCAGCGGCCCTACGTCGCCTTTGCCGTCAGGATGAACGCGATTGCTTAGAAAGATAACGAAGGTGTCACTGGCAGGATCGATCCAAATCGACGTCCCCGTGAACCCTGTATGACCAAATGATCCGAGCGGAAACAGGTCGCCTTTATTTGCCGAGAAGCTGCTTGCGATGTCCCAACCGAGTCCGCGCGCGGATCCGTTTTCCGCGACCGCATGTGGCCGAGTCATGGTGGCAATCGTCATTGGACCAAGAATTCGGACGCCGTTGAACACTCCGCCGTTAAGAAGCATCTGGCAAAAGGTCGCGAGGTCATCGGCAGTGGAAAACAAGCCAGCGTGGCCTGCTATTCCGCCCATCCGAAACGAAGTGGGATCGTGGACTTGCCCGCGCAACCATTGCTCAGCTTCGGGCCCTGCGTCCGCGCCCGTGTCGCCGAGATAATTCATCTGGCCACGCCGCTTTTCCGTAGGTGCAATTCTCGATTTCAGCTTCGTGTCGGGACGAAAGCCAGTGTCACGCATTCCCAGTGGCGCAAAAATATTCCGCTTCGCGAAGTCGTCGAGCATTAATCCGCTGACGCGATGCACTACTTCGCCGAGCGCGATGTAGTTGATGTCGCTGTACACGAAACGCGTGCCTGGCTGAGAGCGCAAAGGCTCGCGATACAAACGCTTGATCGCCTCCTCGTAACCTATCCAGCGCTCTCTCAGATCGAAATCGGGGGCAAAGCCGGTCGTGTGCGTCAACAGGTGTTCGATCGTGATTGCATCTCGCCCTCCCTCTTTCATCTCGGGGATAAATTTCACGACGGAATCGTTGAGTCGCACTTTGCCTTGCTCGATCAAAATCATAATGCTGGTCGTGGTGGCGACGACTTTAGTGAGACTGGCGAGATCAAAAATGGTATCCGTTGTCATCGCCTCTCGCTGGGGTTCGACGGCGCGCGCGCCGTAAGCCTTGCGCCAGACGACTCGTCCATGCCGAGCGACCAATACTACGGCCCCTGGCAGTTCTTTCTTCTCAATGGAAGTCTGGATGACCGCGTCCATGCGAGCGAGACGCTCTGCAGAAATGCCGTTGGTTGCAGGGGAACCGGATGGAAGTTGGATAGAAAATGCGTTTTGAAAAAGGGCAAGTCCTAAAAGAAGCGGAAGAATGCGCGATTGAAGGTGGATGATTTTCATTCGAAGCTTACTTAGAACCTTCACTGGACGTTCCGGATTCGTTAGCGTGTGTGACATCAAAACTAATTTCGTTGGACGAGTTAAGCTTTCCGTCGGCGCAGCACGCGAATGTGCGCTTGAGGGTTAGCACATAGTGCCCAGGCATCAGCACTCCGTACCATTCTTGCAATTCAATACTTGGCACCCGCACGTGCAGATTGGGCTTCAGTTCCACGATATCGGAGTGGCGCGTGAACTCACAAAGGTCGATGTCGCTCTGGTGGACCACCTCGGCGATCTGCTTGGTATAAGCCACCGGATGGCCGTCTCGTAAGAGTTCCAGGCGGTTTTGGTAGAAAGGATTCGAGAAGGCGCACACGGTTACCGACTCATTCGCCAAGTTCGTCATCACGGTTCCGACATGGACCTGTTCTCCCGTTTTGAAGTCTGCCTTATCCGGCAGCGCGCCAGGCGAAAAGAATCCGGATGAAGTCGCATTAGTTGAAATTGATAACTCAATAGCTTGCCGCTGTTTCAACGATAAATCTCCAGCGTATTTTTGTTGTGGTGCGCTACGAGATGGAATCAGGTCGGCACAAACAATCATCACTCCGAACATCAATAAGATAAAGATAAAGTTGGTCCTGGTCTTCATAGATTCGGGTGCCACCGGGTTAACCGAAGAGCCCAACTTAGAGATGTGACTTGGGAAACTGCTCTATTCCTTGCGCGCTTTCAACTGAATTCCGGTACCGCGAGCATACAATCCAGGCAATGAAATCGGCAACCGACCAGTGATCTCAATCTTACCGGCTAATGCCTCAGCCGCGGCCTCCTGCAGACTGGGCATGTCGCCGTACGCTACCAGATAGGTTTGCAGCTTCGGAACACTCAGCAGCAAGTAAGGATTGCCAAAGCTGATTCCGATCAACGGCGCGGTGCGATCGATCAATTCGTTCAGCGCCTTCATTCCCGGCTCAGGCAGGGCCACGCTACGCGCCTGTCCCGTGCGCACGCGACCGTACATCGAGACAATTACGATATCAGCTTTACCGGCATAATCCAGGGCCTTTTTTACCTCCGCGTCAGCTGAACGATCGTCGAGGACGATCGTTTCGATCTTCACGCCAGCTCGCGCCATGGTCCCGACAAAAGTTTGGGCGATCCACAAACGATCGTCGCCGTTCGTGATCGCGAGATTGAAGATGCGTTTAGCCGGCGTGATTTGCATCGGCAGGAGTTTCGCGTCGTTTCGCACCAGCGTAATGGCGTGTTCCGCAATCTCTTCGGACAACGCAACGGCCTGCTTACCGGCGACGACGCGATCTATTTCATCCAGGGGCGTAAGCCGCTGTTGCACGAGACCCAGATCGTATTTCGCGGCCAGTACCTTCCGCGCAGATTGTTCGAGGCGCTGCTCTGTGAGTCGGCCACTCTTGACTGCATCGCGGACGCCCCGCAAGGAAGCGTCCGGGTCGGCGGGCTTCAAGAGTAGATCGGCGCCCGCTTCGAGCGCGCGCACCGATGCTTCTTCCTGCGTAAAATAAAGCGTCAGGCCGCTCATGCTCATGGCGTCTGTCACAATCAATCCGTCGAAATGCAAATCGTTTCGGAGGATTCCGTTCATGACCGGAGAAAGAGTTGTTGGCATCGTTCCCTTCGCGTTGACGATTTCGCCATTCTCATCTGTATCGATTGGTCTTAGTTTTAGGTCGCGAGGTAAGGGCGAGATAACGGTTGAATCGATCAGCGGCAGGCCAATGTGTCCGTCCATCACCGCGCCCACGCCGGCGTTCACGGCCGCGCGAAAGGGAACCAACTCGACAGAGTTCAGACGCTCGCGAGTAACATCGATCTCCGGAAGTCCGCGATGCGAATCCGTAGCCGTGTCCCCGTGTCCGGGAAAATGTTTGGCGGTTGCGATCACGCCGCCGCGCTGCGCGCCTTCGACAAAAGCTGCGACAAACCTGGCCACGTCGGTAGGATCTTCGCCGTAAGAACGCACATTGATAACCGGGTTCGCAGCGTTGTTGTTCACATCAGCTACCGGCGCGTAAATCTGTTGCACACCCATCGCCCGCGCTTCACGCGCTGTCAATTCGCCCTCGCGCCGCGCGTAATCCGGATTCCCCGTCGCAGCGATGGCCATGTTCCATGGAAAATTGACGGTGTCGTCAAAGCGCATGCCCGAACCCGCTTCCAGGTCGGCAGAAATCAAGAGTGGGTGCTTTGCCAACTGCTGCATGCGATTAACGAGTACGACCGATTCGTACACCGGCCCGCGAAACAGAATGATGCCTCCGACATGGTTGTCTACAACTTGATGACGCAGTGCCTTGAAAGCCTCGCTGTCCTGGTTCAGAAAAGTCGCGTTAACGGCGGCGCAAATCAATTGGCCGATCTTTTCGTCGAGCGACATTTTCCTGAGTTCTTTGTCGGCCCAGTTCAGTGCCTCGGGTGAAGCATGATGGGAATATGGTTTGAACTTTTGTTCGGGGCCAACTTCAGAAGGACTCGACGCATGGGAGATGCCCGTTCGACCGACAGACGAGAACGCCAACACACTTAATACAATTAAGGCAATCAGCCGCCTGTTGAGTCGAGTAGTTCTTATTCCCATAATAGATCTTTCTTAAAATCTTTCTTTTCTTATTCACCCACGGCTTCAGCCGGGTGACTACGGGCTCTCGCCCGGGTCACCCAGCTTAAGCTGGGTGTGAATGAGAATCAATTTGTATCCGACACCGTGCACCGTCAGCAGATGTCGCGGCTCCGCAGGATTGTTTTCTAGCTTGGCGCGGAGTGTAGCGATGTGGTTATCAACCGTGCGCGTGCTGGGATAGTTCTCGAATCCCCAGACTTCGTTCAGCAACTCATCGCGCGTCACGCTAAGACCGAAGGACTGACACGGAGCGAAGCTATGGTCGCTATCCTTGACCAAAGCATTGGAATTTCCCCCTGGGAGAGACCAAATACTAGGCGCCATTCTTTTCTAGTGTCAAGGCTTTCCTCTCTTTTTGGGTGCCCAGACCGAGTTCGCAGTTTTCTTGCTTTCATCGCCGCGCTTCCGTGCGCTATGATTCCAGATCGGAAGCTGCGCTAAAGCGGATTCCGGCACAGGGCATGGAAGGTCAACTAAGTGAACACCCACTAGCCGAGCTGATTCGCGAGGGCATCAATGCAAAATTGTCAGGCGCGTTACGCTTGACGCGCGAACGCGTCAAAGTCGCAGTCTATTTGGCCGAAGGCGAAGTGATCTTCGCGGCGTCAAATCTGCGGGCTCATCGTCTTTCCGAAACTCTGAAACATGATCCTTCATTGAAGAATCTTAACTTTGGTAATCTTCCGACGACGCACTCGGATGATCAGCTTTCGGCCGCATTGATCCAGCGCGGGTTGCTCACATCTGAAATGCTTCACGGGATTCGCGAGCGGCAGGTCACCGAGGTACTGCGGGTGGCGCTTCTTTGGACCAACGGCACATGGCAATTCGATCCGAGAATCCGAATCGCTGAAGATCTGCGCGTGCCAGTCGACGTCGAACGCCTGCTACTGGAGTGTGGGCGCCACCTGCCCGCGAGTTTTGTGGCGACGCGTGTTAACCGAACTAACGGAAGTTTTTCACGCAGCTCGCGCGACGCGAGTGAAGCGTCACTGCTCTCCGCTGAGGCCTTCGTGCTGTCACGAGTAAACGCGCCGCTGACGCTTACTGAGTTAACAGCACTAGGCGGAGTGAGCGTCGCCGAAACTTATGGCGCCGTCTACGCGCTCTCGCTGGCCGGTTTACTGGATCGCAGCAACTGGCCGAAGGCCCTGCTTATTGAAGGAGCAAAGGCTTCTCAACCGACGGCGAGTGCTGAGAGGTCAGCTAAAGCTGATGACGGCACCGGCGAAGCAGACGAAGCCGGCGAACTGAACGCATTCTTTGCGCGCATTGATAATGCCCAGAATCACTACGACGTTCTCGATGTTGCCCGACTTGCCGAGGTTGAAGATATCAAGCGTGCCTATCACTTGCTGGCGCGCCGCTTTCACNNAGCGTGAGCCTGAATTGCGGCAACGCTTCGAATCGGCTTTCGCCCGCATCGCTCAGGCTTATGAAACTTTGAGCAACGGGTCGCTGCGCGCTGCCTACGATGGAAAACTGAGATCAAAATCTCCAGCGACGGCAGCACCGAAGCCGCCGCCGATCACGCTCGATCAGGACACTCAGGTGAAGCCCGCACCGATGGCGTCGAAGAGTGCTGAATCAAGCTTTCAGAGAGGCCTCGCGGCGATGCAACAGAATCAGCGCGATCTTGGGCTTCGTCTTCTGGCGGAAGCGTCGATGCTCGAGCCGCGCGTAGCCCGCTATCGCGCGCAATACGGCTATGCTCTCATTAAGGAAACAGGCACCCGACGCATCGCGGAAACTGAGCTGCAAGCGGCGATTTCGTTGGAGCCGAATAATGCGTCGTATCGAGTTATGCTGGCTGAGCTTTACAAACAATTGGGACTGAAACGGCGAGCCGAGGGAGAATTGGAACGCGCTTTGGTCGCCGATCCAAAAAACGAGGCAGCGCGCACTCTGCTGTCAAACTTGAAACAGAAGTGACCAGAGATCCATGCCGATTGCGACGATCGAAACAGAACAGTTAACCACAGT
>QHXG01000039.1 GCA_003222845.1 Acidobacteriota bacterium
TAACAAAGCCAGCGCCGCCGTCGTCCCATGCGTGCCTGCGCGCTCGAACCCTATGGCTTCGAGAATGTTGGCTACCGAATCACCGGGCACCGGTGTCGGCGCCAGCGAAAGATCGATGATGCCGAATGGAATTCCCAGACGGCGCGAAGCTTCGCGGCCAACCAATTCACCGGCCCGCGCAAGTTTGAAAGAAAGCTTCTTGATTACCTCCGCAAGCTCGTGAAGTGGAAGATCGCGATCAGCGTGCTGCACCGCGTGATTGACCACGCCGGGGCCGGACACGCCGACATTCAACACGGCTTCCGGCTCGCCGATGCCGTGAAACGCGCCGGCCATGAATGGATTGTCTTCGACGGCGTTGGCGAAACAGACAAACTTGGCGCAGGCAATCCCGAAGCGATCCCGAGTGCGTTCGGCGGCTTCCTTGATTAAACGGCCCACGCGCGCGACTGCATCCATGTTGATTCCGGCGCGGGTCGTCGCGGCGTTCACTGATCCGCAGAGGCGCTCAGTAGACGCCAGCGCTTCCGGAATCGAATCGAGAAATTCGCTTTCGTTGCGCGTGAATCCTTTGTGCACCAGGGCTGAATATCCACCGACGAAATCCACCCCGACGGTTTTGGCCGCGTCGTCAATTGCCCGGCCAAGATCGATGGGATTACCGCGCGCTCCTTCGGTCAAAATCGAAACGGGCGTGACCGCGATGCGCTTGTTCGCTATACGGATGCCAATCTCGTTTCCGATTTGGTCAACCGTGCTCACCAAGTCAACGGCGACGCGCTCGATCTTTTCGCGCACGCGATCAGCCGTACTTTGAATGGACTCAGTCGCGCAATCGCGCAAGCTCAACCCCAGCGTGACCGTGCGAATGTCGAGATGCTCCATCTCGGTCATGCGCATGGTTTCGAGAATTTCGGCTTGGCTGTATTCCATGGAGAGATTAGCCACAGAGGCACGGAGACGCAGAGAAAAGAAGGGGACTCTTGGACGCGTACATTATTTTCTGCGTCTCTGCATCCCGTGGCTTCAGAACTCAATCACCAAATTTCTGCTAACGTCAAGGTGAATCCCGGCAGGATCGGATCACCGCTTATGCTTTCTGGTTGTTCGAGGCACTGGACCGGCAAGTGTGGCCGATAAATGTAGACTCTTCTTTCAAACGGGTCGAGCAACAACCCGAGTTCCGCGCCTTGCTCAATATATTCCTCCATCTTCGCCTTCAGTTCGCTGAGTCGATCGCTGGGAGATCTCAGCTCCAGCACAAAATCGGGACAGAGCGGCGGAAATTCTTCTTGCTCCTCATCGGTTAACTCTTCCCAACGCGAACGTCGCACCCAGGAAACATCCGGCGACCGCATGGCGCCGTTTGGCAGACGGAACTCAGTTGATGAATCGAAAACGATACCGGTCTTATCAGCATTAGCCCATGAGTAGAAGGTTGCGGTCAGCGCGGCGTTCCGCTGACCGGTTTTTCCTCCGGTAGGTGGCATGATGATGAGGTCTCCTTCCGCCGTGCGCTCGATGCGCCAGTCCTGATTCTGCTGACAAAACTCAAAGAATTCATGATCGGACATGCGCCTCAGTAGGGATCCAAAGTGCAAGACCACTGGCGACACTTCTGTTGGTGCAAGTACTGTGCTCATTAATGCGGACTCCTTTGGAACATCTTAGCACGCGAACATCAGCCCATCACTTTGCTAAGCACCAGTAGGATGATGAATACGATGAACAGACCCAAGGCTACCAGCACAAAACGCAGACTGGGATCGTAAGAAGCTTCCTCGAACATGACGGTCGAGACCTGCCGAATTTTCTCTACCCGCTTGACGTTGCCGGCCAGTGCTTCACGCGTAGCCGTCGAAGCACGATACAATTTGTCGCGAGCCGTTTCATGGCCGGCTGGTCGTGATTCCGTCGGCGTTTGTTCGGGCGGTTTCTGTACGGAGAGTTCAGGAGCTTGCTTCGGCGGAGTCGCCTCACTCGCAGTTTGTGTCTCTGCGGCCGGGGCAACGATGACCTGTGGCGGCGAAGTCATGACGGCGTTAGCGGGCTCGTTCGGAACGGTTGCCGGGGGTGATGCGGGTGCATCGTCGCTGGCTTTAGGATCGAATGCAACTTCCGGGGTTTTCGCCAGGGGTCTTCCACACTGCGGACAGAACAGCGCATCTTCACGATACGAGGCGCCGCAGGCTAAACATCGACGTGAGATTTCAGGCTGCACGATAAGATTGCGGATCTCGGATTGCGAATTGCTGATTGGTAATCATATTTCGCCCATTGATTATCAACAAAGCCTCAGCGTTTTCAAATCCGCAATCCGAAATTCGCAATCCGATATCCTCAAATCCGATGCATCGCATGGAACAAGTCTTCACGCTGGGTATAGATGCGCACGCCAAGCTTCTCACCTTCCGCGCGAAAGCGTTCTTTCAATTCGGTTGCTGAAGCTTGTGAGCGTGACGCGTTGGCGATGATTACCATGGCGAATTTTCCTTGCACCACGGTTTGATTGATATCGGCGATGCTACAACCCACGTCGGCCAAAATCTGCGACACACCGGCGACGATGCCCGGATGATCGACGCCAAAAACGGAAATGACTAAACGATCTGCTGAGCCTGCGCGCGTGTCGGCCTGACTGAACGAATCACCCGCGGAACTCGACCGCGATGTTCGCGCGGCGCCGTTGACCAATTCGGGTTCAATCGTGCGATAAATGTCGGTGACCAGTTGTTCGACGACGCTCTCGTCAGTTGACGCACCCAAGCGCTCGTAGACTGCGCGCGTGAGGCGATAGATCAACTCTTCATTAGCCATTAAATTGATTGCGGATTTCGAATTCCGGATTTCGAATTCCGGATTTTCAGAGCCTTGAGTTTTCAAATCCGCAATCCGCAATCCGAATTTCGCAATCCTCTAAGGTCGCCCATTATCGCGGCCGAGCAGCGCGCGCGCAGCTTCGCGCAACTCTTCCGACTGTGTCTCGGCAAGGTCAACTCGATCGACGATCCCGACGACTGCGGCTTCAATCGACATCTCCTGATTGCCAATCGCTGAGCGCGCCGCTTTGCCGTAAGCGCACATTACTACTTCGCCGGTGCCGGCGCCCAAACGATCGGCAACGACGACCACGTTCTTCGTAGGCTGTTTGTCCAAGTCGTAGGGATGCACGACCAGAAAACGCACGCCTTCGAGGTCGGGCGTCTTTTTCGTCGACCAGACAGTACCGATGACTTTACCGAGAAACATTGAGTTTCAAGTTTCAAGTTTCAGGTTTCAAGTTTCAAGTATGCGGCCGGGTTTCAACTTGAAACTTGAAACTTGAAACCAGCCTACGCTTTCGCAAACACTTCTGCCGGGTCGCCAATGTCGCGCGCAGACGGCGTAATGATCGTCTTATCGCTTACGTAAATCTTCTCACCCTTTTGAATCGCCCGACGAACGTCGTCTTCGCTGACGAAATCTGCGGCCTTGTGTCCGTCGCTTGATTGTGAACGAGGACTGACAGGCTGCGTGCTAACGCCATTCCCGCCTGCTCCCGAAGCAGGTTGAGCGTTTGACGGTGGCGCGGAAAGCGGAGGCGCGGGTTCGGGCTGCCGATTCGCAAGAAAGCGATCGACAATCGCCGCAATCTCTTCGCGACTGACTTTTGGAGTTCCGCCGGAACGAGCGGACGTTATATCGGGCCTGCTTACCGCGACGGGTTGCGGTGGCAACGCTGCTGTTTGGGCCGCAATCGCGGGTCGATTGCTCGCAACGGCGCGGGTCTCAAACGCCACGCGCTTAATGTCCATTAGATGCAAAGGCGAAACGTTGTCCGATGTGACGTTGCCCCCCCATGAACCACATCCCAACGTCATCGATGGCGGCAGCGCCGTCGAGAAGCCAATCGCGCCGTGCGTCGTCGGCGTGTTCACAGTTACGCGCGCTGCAGGCATCTCACCGCCGTAACGAATTGCCGCTTCGCGCGACCGGGTGTGAATGCCGGCCGTGTGCCCCATGCCGCCGTAATGCAGGACTTCGTTGCAGCGCGCGGCGCCGCGTTCGATCCCATCCTCAACATAGAAAGCCAGGATCGGCGAGAGCTTTTCCATCGAAAGCGGAAAGTCGCGGCCAACGCCGCCGACATCGGCAATCAAGCAGCGCGTTCCCGGGGGCGCGCTGATGGCTGCCATTTTTGCAATCGCTTCCACTGATTTGCCGACGATCATCGGATTGAGCGTCCGCTGCGAAGTCGCCACGATTTTGGCGAGCTGATCTGCTTCAGACGCGCTTACAAAATGACCACCCTGTAGTTTGAACTGTTCGCGCACGGCCATTTCGATAGGCGCGTCAACTACGATGGCCTGCTCTGAAGCGCAAATAGTTCCGTTGTCAAAACACTTACCGGTCAGGATGTCCTGCACTGCCTTCGGCACATCGGCGGTGCGTTCTATCAAAACCGGAACATTGCCCGGACCGACACCAAACGCCGGCTTGCCCGATGAGTATGCCGCCCGCACCAGGCCAATGCCGCCCGTCGCCAGAATTACCGCGGTCAGCTTGTGCTTCATCAAGGCTTCCGTGCCTTCGATGGTCGCCGTCGTCATGCAACCAATCGCGTCCGCCGGCAGCCCTTCTTTCACGCCGGCGTCGCGCATGTTCCTGGCCGTTTCATTGATGCACCGAGACGCCGACGGATGCGGTGAAAGGACGACCGCATTTCGCGACTTGATCGCGATCAGAATTTTGAAAATCGCGGTGGAAGTAGGATTGGTTGACGGAATTATGCTTGCGACGACGCCGCGTGGACTGGCGATTTCAACTACGTCTTTGGTTTCCGAAACCACGCCGACGGTGCGCAGGTTCTTGAAATAATTCCAAACGTCTTCCGCGGCAAAGCGATTCTTCTCTTGCTTGTCTTCAGGAATGCCATAACCCGTTTCTTCGACTGCGAGAGCTGCCACGCGTGGTGATTCGCGCAGGGCCGCTTTGGCCATCGCCTCACAGATGCGATCGATTTTGGCTTGATCGAAGCGCGCCACCTCGCCCTGTGCTCGATGCGCCGCCTCGACGAGGTCCCGAGCCTGCTGAACGGAAATCAAATCTTTGTCCGCCGACATGACTAACCTCCATTGCCAATTGCCGATTTCCAATTGCCAAATTGAAATTCAGACTCAATCGGCAATCGGCAATCGCAAATCGGCAATGACTTTACTTCGCTCTTTCTCTCGAGCTTTCGCGCGCACTCAACGAGCGTCCGGCTTCGCCCTGGCCCAGTTGTCCTCGCGCTCCGCCCGCTAATTGCGATTGTTCGTCGGGGCTGTAACCGGTGCGGCCATCGACCGGCAGCACGCGTTCAACTTCGGCGTGCGGTCGCGGAATGACGTGCACGCTTATCAGCTCACCAACACGACGCGCAGCCGCCGCGCCGGCGTCGGTCGCCGCTTTCACCGCGCCCACGTCTCCGCGCACAAACACGGTCACGTATCCCGCGCCGATGTATTCCTTTCCCAACAGTTGAACGTTGGCTGCTTTGACCATCGCGTCAGCCGCTTCTACCGCGCCAACAAAGCCTTTGGTCTCGACCATTCCGAGTGCTTCAAGGGGCATCTCCGTCAGTCCTCACTTTTCAAGATTGTAGAAATTAAAACCAACTCCGATTCGTTCTCAACGCTATCACCCTGCGCGTTAAGAATCAAGAGAGACGAAACGTGAAAATCAATAAAGTTTGACAAGCTTACGAGCGGGCGTTATAGTGCGGTCAAAGAGTAACTTTGCCACATCCTGTGGGACGAGTGTCGGTTTATTGGCTTAAGCGCAGCGGCTTGTTTCCTCTCGTAATCAGCATCGTCTCAGGCTGGCACAACTGAAAATGGCGGCAGGCATAGGAGAAAAATTGCGACTCGAACGCGAGGCGCGAGGCATTGCTCTGCGCGACATCTCGGAACAGACGCGGATCTCAATGCGCTATCTCGAGGGAATCGAGGCGGACGATTATCGACGCTTGCCGGGCGGTATTTTCAATCGCAGTTTTATTCGTGCTTACGCCAAATTCATCGGTTATGACGAGCAGGAAGCGATCGAAGAGTACACGCGGACGCTGCGCGACCAGGGTGAATCGTCCGATGAATCTTCAACCAAGCCTTTTCGCTCCGTCGTTTACACCGACGAAGGCCCTCACAACCGTTCGCCGCTGCTGACTCTTCTACTGGCGGCAGTCATCCTCGCAATTCTGTCTCTCTGCGTGTGGGCAGGATTGCATTTTTACCAGCGCAGCCTGGGCCGCAAATCGGCGACCGGGACCGGGCAGCGAAATGCGCCAGCCAAGTCTCGAAGCGGAATTTCAATCCACTATTCGGCGCCATCAACTCAGGAGGCCGCGAAAATCCAAAGCGCAAGGGAGGATGAGCACGAATCGACTGTCTAGGATTGTCGCGATCGGGAACACTGCGCGACTCCGCAGTGTGCGCGAACCTGCGCGGCACGACGAAATGCTAGTTGTAAATTCGAATTCCGAAGATGCCCGCGCCAAACTGCGGGCGTTTTTCTTTCTGAGCTAGAGTCTTGTGTCAATACCGCGAGCGGACCGGGGTCCCCAAGCGGGCAGCCCGCTTGGGGTGGTGGTTGCGACCGGATCGCGCAATCTGTTTTGAGAGAGAAAGTATCGTCGCCTATCAAACGCGCCTGGGTACGCAGTCGTCCCGACTGCTTAGCCTCAGCACCGACGCATGCACAAGCAGTCGGGACGACTGCGTACCCAGGAAGCTGTTACGTGAAGAATTGTCCAAAGGAGTAAATTCTAGAAAGCCATGATAACTGAGAAGATTTCCGAAGGGCTTACATTCGACGACGTGCTTCTGGTGCCGGCGCATTCGGATGTGCTGCCCACTGAGACCGACACCTCAACCCAATTCACTCGGGGCATTCGCCTGCAAATACCGCTCTGCTCCGCCGCGATGGACACCGTAACCGAAGCGTCGCTGGCGATCGCGATCGCGCAACAAGGCGGCATCGGCGTGGTTCATAAGAACTTGAGTATCGAGAGGCAGGCCGAAGAAGTCGACAAAGTGAAGCGCTCTGAATCCGGCATGATTGTCGATCCGGTAACGATCCGGCAGGACCGTCCGGTGCGCGAAGCGCTCAACGTGATGGAGCGTTATCACATCAGCGGCGTCCCGGTAGTCGACGAAGACGGGCATCTGGTCGGCATCATCACGAATCGCGATCTACGTTTTGAAACCCGCTTCGATCTGCCGGTTTCTGAAGTGATGACGAAACAGCCTTTGGTCTCGGTTCCGGTCGGCACGACGCTCGATCAGGCCAAACAGG
The DNA here is from genome assembly GCA_003222845.1 of Acidobacteriota bacterium. GTDB lineage: Bacteria > Acidobacteriota > Blastocatellia > Pyrinomonadales > Pyrinomonadaceae > UBA11740. Next base: position 7,312 of record QHXG01000039.1, read on the forward strand.
TTCTGCAGAAGCATCGGATCGAAAAGCTTCTGGTGGTTGATGATGATAAACGCTTGAAGGGTCTGATTACGGTCAAAGACATTCAAAAGGCCATTAGATATCCAACCGCGGCGAAGGACGAGTTGGGCCGTTTGCGCGTGGCCGCAGCAATAGGCGCGACCGGCGATTTCAAAGAGCGCGCGGATGAGTTAGTGAAGGCACGCGTCGATTGCCTGGTAGTGGACACCGCGCACGGTCATTCTTCGCGCGTGATCGAAGCTGTGCGCGAGATCAAGCGCCGCTATCCGGACTCTCAATTGATCGCCGGTAACATCGGCACCGGTGAAGGCGCGCGCGCTCTTGTGGATGCCGGTGTCGATGCCATCAAAGTCGGCATTGGCCCGGGTTCGATTTGCACTACCCGCGTCGTAACGGGCGCCGGGGTGCCGCAAATCTCTGCGATTCGCTCCTGTGTCGAAGCCGCGCGCGGCGCCGGCGTCTCAATCATTTCCGACGGCGGCGTGAAGTTCTCCGGCGATATGGCGAAAGCAATCGCGGCGGGTGCTGATGTGGTAATGATTGGATCGCTTTTCGCCGGCACCGAAGAAGCGCCCGGTGAAGTGATTCTTTATCAGGGTCGCAGTTTCAAGATGTATCGCGGGATGGGCTCGATCAGCGCCATGCGCGAGGGTTCGCGCGATCGCTACGCGCAGGAACGAACTGAAGTGGAATCGAAACTGGTCCCCGAAGGCATCGAAGGCCGCGTGCCTTACCGCGGCACGCTCGCGGAAATGGTGACGCAACTTGTCGGCGGCCTGCGCTCAGGCATGGGCTACACCGGTTGTCGCACAATCAAAGAGTTCCAGGAGAAGACTCGCTTCCTGCGCGTGACGGCCGCCGGACTGCGCGAGTCGCACGTGCACGATGTGGTGATTACTAAGGAAGCGCCAAATTATCGGTTGGAGTAATCCGAAGAATTTGACAGGATTAACAAGATTGACAGGATAAATATCGGAGTGGCTAGCACCATGCCGCCATCATGTCAATCGTGTAAATCCTGTCAAA
>QHXG01000828.1 GCA_003222845.1 Acidobacteriota bacterium
GAATATGTTCGAACAGGGCGCGGGTGAGTTGAACATCGAAGGCGCGGTTCGTCTGGCCAAGTTGGTGCGATCGGATCTCTCTTCTAGTACGCCGCTTGGCGCGCCGCTACTTACTTCGTCGACCCCAACTCCGGAAACTACCATCGCCGGCCAGACCTTCAAATGGTCGCAAGGCGTGCTGTTCCAATATGACTGGGCGAAGGGCTCGGATCTGATTACCAAATACCAGGCGATTTGTGACTTGGGAGTCTTACTTGGCGATGGGGTTCTGCTTACCGATGGCGTGTTACTGGGCGATACAACGATGCTGTCGAGCGGCGTCCATTAGGCAACAGCATCATGATTAGCAGCGGCATCACGATGAGTCACGGCACGGTCTTAATGACTAGCGGAGACTTGCTTGGCGACGGAGTACTGATCACTGATGGCGTGCTGCTCGGTGATGGAGTGTTGATTGGAGACGGTGTCATTGTCAGTGACGGAGTCGTATCCCCACATTACGTTCTCGGCGACAACACCAACGCCATGTTGACGGAATAAGCCGGCCTCTGCTCTTCTCGATTGAAGGTTTTGCGCGTCACGCGCAAAGCCTTTTTTGTTGCGAGTTCGAGAGCTGGCGAGGTACTTTCTTAATGCGCTAACTGCCTAACCTTTTTAGTCCGGTAACCCTCAAGACTCGTTGAACCACAGCAACCGCCTCCGGCAATCCCAGCGCCGAACTAATCGCAAAGTAAATAAGACCGTAAGGAACAAGCACGAGACCAGCTACGAAAACGGGATGTTGCCCGCCAATCACCAGTTTGATTGCCCAACCGACCGCCGCTCCGACTGCCGCCGCCAGCCAGAGCTTTAAAACATAACCAATTGGCAAGCCGGTGTGTCCGATGCGTTTGTTTAGACTTCTTCGCAGCAAGGCGAACTCGATCCAACCCGCGACTCCAGCCGAAGCCGTTAATCCCGCTGCTCCCCATTTTGGATCCAATCCAATTGCCGGCGGCAGAGGTATCGCGCAAAGGTAACCAAGCACCGTGGTGAGCGCTACTCTGATCACCGCATAACGAAGTGGAGTCCGCGTGTCGTGCAACGCGTAGTAGGTCGAAGCATACAGACGTCCTAGAGTCGAGGCCAGCAATCCGATCGTCGAACCCGCCAGTATGCCCCAGACGTAGATGGAATCTGTGCGCCCAAACCTACCTGTTTGATACAGTGCCCCAGTCATTACGTCTCCGAAGGCCATCATAGCCATTACCGACGGCACAATGAAAAATGCGATTCTACTTAGGCCCTCGTCGAGCCGGTGACGCAATTGATCAGCAACCTGAGCAGTCGTGCCCAAGGCGCTGGACATCGCCGGCAGCTCAGCCGCTGAAATCGACATGCCGAACAAACTCACCGGCAAGGTGTAAAGGCTTTGCGCGTACATTAGTGCTGCGACGGCTTGTTCGCTGATTAGGCCGGCCAGCATGGCGTCGACGAAAGCGGAAATTTGCACCACGCCCCGACTCATAAAGACCGGGAAAAAGTTCCTCAGCACCGTCCGAACGTTTTCGTTCGCGATATCCAACACCGGACGAAGTCGTCCAATCAGTTTTAGAATGGTTGGCAGTTGGACGCTAAACTGCAAAGCGCTGCCAGCGACTGAGCCCCATGCGGTGAAGGTGGCGAGATGAAATTGGTCCTTACGATTCCCAAACAAAATCAACGTGGCGATAATGGCCACCGCGAAATTCTCCACTATCGACGGCGGCGCGCAGGTCTTTGTTGGTGGCAGCGACGATGGCTGTTGAGCACTCCCAGGCACCAGGCGGATAAAACCAGAAGACCGGCGCCGGGGAACAAGATTCTGACAAGCTGAATGGTCAACTCGCGGGCCGCCGCGGAAAAGCTATGCGCGAAAAGACCAACAAAGAAAGGTGTCGTCAACACTCCGACCAGGACAATGATCGAAGTCGTGAGCGCCAACATCGTGAGTACTGCATCGGCGACCCGTGACGCCTCTTTCTTGTCTCCGCGCGCCAGGAGATTCGCGTACACAGGGATGAAAGATGCCGAGAGGGCGCCTTCGCCAAAAACGTTTTGCAGGAAATTGGGAATTCTAAACGCGGCGCTAAAAGCGCCCGCGGCGTCCGAGGTACCCAGATAATAAGCAAACACGCGTTGCCTAATTACGCCAATGATCCGGCTAATCAGAATCCCGGCGCCGACCATCATCGCGTGTTTGCCGGTGCCTTCACTTTCACTCTGTTCGAAGCTTGGCGCGCGGGGAAAACGTCCGGTAGATTCCCCCACTACGGCATAGGTTTCTCCCGCCGCTTCGGTGGCGTTGCGACCGATATCAAAAGATTTCGTATCTTCGGTGGGTTCGGGAGAAGAGGCGTTGGAGGTATCGCCTTGAGATTCGGAATCGGGAGCCTGAGACTCTGAGTCCTGATCGTCGTTCATGTCTTGAGCGATTCGTGGCGTTCACAGTTCAGAGTTCAATCTTTAGATTGCCGTCCAAAACCCCAAGCGGAAGCTTGATGTTATGAACTCTGAACTGTGAATCTAAATGTTATATTCCTTAATCTTGGTCAAGAGTGTTTTGTAACTCACTCCCAGCGCTTCCGCAGCGCGGGTCTTGTTGCTGTCGTGCGTGGCCAGGGTGTCGGCGATCTTTTGTCGCTCAATCATTTTCACGGCTCGGTCGGCGGCCTCACTCAGGGTGCCGGAAATATCGAAACCGAAGGCCTTCGGATCGCGCGCTTCTTCATTACCGAGGCCTAAATCACGCGGCTCCAGTTGCGCACCATCGGCGAGAATGCACGCCCGCTCGATCGCGTTCTCGAGTTCCCGCACGTTGCCGGGCCAATTGTGAGTGTGGAGA
>QHXG01000040.1 GCA_003222845.1 Acidobacteriota bacterium
ACGCGAAGAGAAGGCGTCGTTACGGCTTTGGTTGAGAAGACGCGCACTGTCTCGCGCGGCGAACGCATCTTCAAACCATCGATCCAGAAAGAGAGGAAGTCCGAGTCAGCCAGATTGGCGTCGGCGGGGGGTGCGTAGGTGTAAGTGATCGTCTTCTTCTCTGCCGCCGCCAGTCTTATGACAGTTCCGTTGGGCCAGTTGTCGGTGATGTTTGCAGCCGCCATAAACCGGCCGTCGAACGGCACATTCTGATGGTTGATCACAGTCGCCGTGAAAGTCGCCGGTCCTCGTTTCGCTTTTGCGGGAGACAATGCGAGCGGCGACGGCGCGATGCTCGCAATCTCGACCGGCGGCGCGACATCGACTCGCAGCGGGAGATCGATTCAATCCCAATCCTGATGGTTCGTAAAGGTGTTCTGCGAGCGGAACATTAATCTTGACGTTGCCTGGAATCTGGATTTTGTCGGACAGACTGATGGTGGTTCCGGGCGCTACGCGAGTTCGGCCGCTTGAAGTTGAGTGGTTCACACGTTTGTCTATCTCGTTTAGCGCCTGCTGCTGAGTCATTATTGACCTGTTGCCACAATCGAAGACGTCACTCGGCGCTGTGCCGCTGTTTGCGACCCGAATCGTTGCGTTGACCGTCGAATTAGGGATAACAGGTTCCGCAACCTGCATCTCGAAGTGTAGACCGGCCGCAAGGGTAACAGCCAATTCAACGTTCCGGTGCATCCTTTCACGACGCTGGACGGTTGAATCGGCGGTCGAATCGTAACGTCCGGCCCGGTAGGCCTTAAAATATTCGTCAACCGCTTGCATCCGATTGTGGGAAAAATCGATCGGAGATCCATTGACAGTTGGCGCAGCTAAATCTTGGGCGATGTCAGCCGGTAATGCTAATCCATCAAGAAAATTGTGCGAGTCTTTCGCAGATAACGGCGCTGCACTTTTCGCTTCGCGCACCAGCGCGTAACGAATCAGCGGCAGTTGGCCCGGCGTTCCGCCTTGTTGTCCGCTGAACGCGCGAAACCGATTTGCGTATTCGGCGAATGTCTTGGGCCACGGACCTTGCGTCGCGTGTTTTTGCAAAGCGCGCAGAGCTTCTTCAGCATAGACCATGCCGCGAACCGGATCGCGCTCATTTGGATCGATGGTGACGATTTGTTCGCCCCCTCCCTGACGGTCGGGGTTCTGCACCGCTTGGTTGCCACGTTTCCGCACGAACAGGCGTTGCACTTGCCACGTCGTAACGCCATCTTTCAATTGTTCCGGAAAACGATTCGGATCCGCGGCAGCGTCAAAGGCCTCCAGCTCCAGACGTGCGGTCGCTTGATGATGACCGTGATCGTTGTTTAGCACAGAGTGGTTCGTGATGATGACATCGGGGCGAAGTTTCCTAATTTCCAAAACCATGCGCCGCAAAGCTTCCTCGTGTCCCCAAAACTTGAACGCTTCATCCGCGGTTTTTGAATAACCAAAATCTTTTAAGCCGAGAAAGTATGGCTCTGAGCCCTGAATCTCAGCGGCGGCCATTGTCTCACGCGCGCGGATCGCGCCGAGTTCTTCGTACAATTCGGGCCCGATGGCGTTCTGTCCACCTTCGCCGAATGTCGAAAACAAACTGACCGTGTGCGCGCCGTACTTGCGGCGCATGACGATCAAAGAAGTGCCGTCTTCATCGTCGGGGTGCGCGGCGACGCACATCACCGTCCAGGGGTTCGTCAGATCCAGCAGCGCTTGATAGAGCGCAGCGCGATCGTCGGGTGATTGCGTGGATTGTTGCGCGCGCGGAACAGTGAACAGGAGCGACAGAGCAAGCAGCGCGAAAATAGATCGAACGATTTTGTTTTTCATAGTATTGAGCGAATTGCCGGAGATAGTTTAACCGCAGGGGAGACAGAGGTCACGCCGTGTCAGAACCCGGAGCGGTAGCGACGGGATCTACATTCAACGTCGCCTATATGATCCGGTCGCTACCGCTCGCGGTTCTGACACTCATCCGCTTCGCTACTGCTCCGGGTGCTGAAACGCCCTCCCTCACCCTCGGGCTACCGCCCCGCTCAAACATCGAGGGCTCGACAATCGCACTTTTTTCACGTAAAGAGTCTGCTAATGTCCAGGCAAACCGAAGCGCCGGCGTCGACGGGCGCGAACGACGCTGAACAGCAACTGATCCGCGGCGTCGGCCTTTGGGGCGCGACGACGTTGAATATGATCGACATGATCGGTGTCGGGCCGTTCATCACCATTCCACTTATCATTGCAGCGATGGGCGGGCCGCAGGCGATGCTCGGCTGGATTTTAGGCGCGCTGTTGGTCATCTGCGATGGGCTTGTCTGGGCCGAACTCGGAGCAGCCGTGCCCGGTTCGGGCGGTTCTTATCGTTACCTTGCAGAGATTTACGGCGTGCGAAAGTTGGGCCGCCTGATGTCGTTTCTCTTCATCTGGCAACTCACATTCAGCGCGCCGCTCTCGATTGCCTCGGGCAGTATCGGGCTCGCCCAATACGCCACGTACATTTTCCCAGGGCTCGGTCATGAAACAAAGGTTACGCTTCCCGTCCTCGGTAGCGTCGAGATTAACGCGATTCCCGTCGCGCTCGTGGCGATTGCGGCCGTTGGTCTAGCTGTCTTCCTGCTCTATCGCCGGATTACTCTGATTGAACGTCTGTCAAAGTTCTTATGGGTCGGCGTGATGCTGACCATCCTGTGGGTCATTACGGCCGGTGTCACACACTTTGATCCGAAGCTTGTTTTCGACTTTCCGCCCGGCGCATTCAGCTTGCGCCCCGAATTTTTCACTGGCCTGGGCGCGGCGCTGCTCGTCTCCGTTTATGATTACTGGGGCTACTACAACGTCTGCTTCTTCGGTGGCGAAGTGAAAGACCCGGGCCGCACGATCCCGCGCGCGGTGCTACTTTCGATCCTATTCGTCGCGATCATTTACATCGTGATGAACATCTCGATCCTCGGCGTCATCCCGTGGCGCGAGTTTGCGGGCACGGCCAACACGCCGGCACAGCGCTACGTCATCTCTTCGTTTATGGAACGGCTGTACGGACCAAGGGCTGGTCTCGTGGCTACGGCGCTAATTATGTGGACGGCGTTCGCGTCCGTTTTCTCTCTGCTTCTCGGCTACTCGCGCGTGCCCTTTGCGGCCGCGCGCGACGGCAACTACTTCCGCATTTTCGCGAAGGTTCACCGGCGCCATCGCTTTCCATATGTCTCGTTGCTGGTCATGGGCGCAATAGCAACGCTGTTCTGTTTTTTCCGGCTGGCCGACGTAATCGCGGCGCTCGTCGTGATTCGAATCCTGGTGCAGTTCCTCGCGCAGATCGTCGGCGTCATCGTTTTGCGCGTGCGCCGTCCCGACTTGCCGCGGCCGTTTCGGATGTGGCTGTATCCGCTGCCGGCACTGGTCGCGCTGGGAGGGTTCATCTACGTGCTCATCTCGCGCAAGAATTTTCTGAAAGAGATACGCTACGCCGCTGTCCTAGTCGTCGTCGGTCTCATTATCTACTTCATTCGCGCACGCATGCGCCGCGAGTGGCCATTCGAAAGAACCGAAAAAGTTCAAGCCTGAACTTTTCCAGCGGTGGAGAGGTAACGAAGAAAGTGACTAATGCTTTCCAATTTCCAGATCAGCCACGACTGGAACATGATCCGAAGCCAGCGTGCTTACAATCCACGCGCGTTTTGTTCGTATAGCATCGCTTCGGCGCATGAAAATGTAATCGATACGTTTTGCTGGTTTGTCCGCAGGATAACTATATCCGGGATCAGTTAAGCCACGCTCAATCCACGCGTCGTGAAACTGATCACTCACCAACTTGTAAGCGCCACCCGTAGGTACGTCATTGAAATCCCCGACGAGAATCAACGGTCCCTTCACATCTTTCAGTGCCGCCAACAACTGCTCAGCTTCGAACACTCGGCCGTCTTCGTATTGATAATCAAGATGAGTCGTGACGAAATTTACGGTGTACCCATTCACCCGCACTTCGGCGCGGATAAAACCGCGGCGCTCGGCTTCGCGCGTGTTTTTGTACAGGCGATGATCTGTGGCCATGATTGGAAAGCTAGAGAGAATCGCCACGCCGTATTGCCCGCCCTGATAACGAAGATTGAAGGCGAAGGCATAATCCATCTTCGTCATCCTGGCAATTTCGGCAATCTCATCAATGCGCTGTGTTCGTTCGACGCCTCGATCGACTTCCTGCAAGCCCACGAGATCGGGATGCTGCGCGTTAATCACGCCGGCAATGCGCGCCAGATCAAGTTTCTTGTCCATGCCGACGCCGACGTGAATGTTATAGGTCATGACACGAATAATGTGCGCGTTTGCGGGGGTCGCAACTGTCGACGGCGCCGATTCAGAATTACTACTAACTATCAGCAGCGCGACGAGCAGCAGGCCGGTCGGCAAAAACCTTCGAGACATCTTTACGTTTGTGGCTCCGCGCTTTCCGGGTTAATTACTTCAGCGGCCTGGAATCCGATCTTACTGTGCGTGCCGTCACAAAAAGGCTTGTTCGAAGAAGCGCCGCAGCGGCACAAAGCGATGCGTGGGCGATCGTCGGTGGCGAGCTTATTTCCCGCCGTGTCGTAAATATCAACTGGACCTTCGATCAGATAGGGACCATTTGGTTTCGGACGGATAGATACCTCTGCCATTTTTTACTCCTGATGATTGGGTTGAATTGCGCGGCCATTCTAGCACGAGATCATTTTCCATTTTCCATTTGACATTTTTCATTTGCCATCGATGGCTCGGAAGCCCGCCGTGAGAGAGGGCTTGTTGAAAGGAAACCTTATTCACATGTGAGCTTTTGACACATGCCGATGACCAAATGAAAAATGTCAAATGACAAATGGAAAATGATTTGCCCTTTGCACTTTGCCGCCTGCCCTTTAGACTACCACGCATGCCTTTCATCCATGCCGCTGCGATGTTCGTGGCCGCTTTCTTTGCTGGCGTGGTGAACTCGATCGCCGGCGGCGGAATGTTGCTGACTTTTCCGCTGCTGATTTGGCTGGGCCTCGATCCAAAGGTCTCAAACGCGACGTGTACCGTCGCTCTGTGGCCCGGTTTATTTGGTGGACTGTTTGGATATCGTCGCGAGATGAATGACAGTTCGCTGATCTTGATGCGGCTGGGCGTAATCAGCGTCATCGGTGGCGGCGTCGGAGCGTGGTTGTTGATCGCTACGCCAGCTCCCATGTTTGCGCGCCTGGTTCCTTTTCTGATTTTGTTTGCCACGATTCTTTTCATGATGCAAACTCCGGTGAACCGCTGGCTGCACTTGCCTGCGGCCGGCAAAGAATCGACGAAGGCCTGGTGGATTGGCGCGATCGTCTTTCAATTCTTCTCGGCGATTTACGGCGGCTATTTTGGCGCCGGGAACGGCATCCTGATGCTGGCGGCGATGGGACTCCTCGGTTTGCACGATATCCATCGCGCGAATGGCATCAAGAATTTTCTCGGCGTTTGCATCAACAGCGTGGCCGTCGTCGCTTTTTCAATGATGCATCTCGTTTCATGGCCGCGATCGCTTTTCATGGCGGTCGCCGCGCTCGCCGGCGGTTACTTTGGCGCACGCACCGCGCGGCGCGTGGGCCGCGTGTTTATTCGTCGCGCGATTGTGGTGATTGGATTTGTGATTACGATCGCGATGCTGTGGAAAATGAGGTGAAACCAATCCGCAGATTTCGCGGATTTCACAGATTAAGAAAGAGAAAGCCACGAAAAGGCACAAGAGGCACAAAGGAATTCAGAACAAGCGATTCATCTTCGGCGAGTTTTCTTTTGCGCCTTTTGTGCCTCTTTGTGGCTGATTCTCTTTCTGTGTAATCTGCGTAATCGGCGGATTGATTCCATGAAGCTGCCTCGTGAATTCTACACTCGCTCCGATGTGCTCGAAGTCGCGCGCGATCTCTTGGGAAATAAGTTGGTCGTCCCTAACCGAAACGGCGCCCGCGTTGCCGGAATCATCGTGGAGACCGAAGCTTATCGAGGCCCCGAGGACAAAGCCTCACATGCATACAACGGCCGACGCACGCGCCGCACGGAAACAATGTACGGCCTTGGCGGCACGGCTTATGTTTACTTCGTCTATGGCATGTACCACCAGTTCAATGTGGTCACGAACGTGGAAGATGTTCCGCACGCCATTCTGGTGCGCGCCGTGGAGCCGGTCGAAGGTTTGGATATCATTCGCCGTCGCCGACGCGGACGATTCGAACATGAATTGACCAGTGGGCCGGGCCGCTTGTGTGTCGCGATGGGAATCGATCGCAAGTTGGATAAAGCAGATCTACTTGGCGATCGAGTTTGGATTGAAGAGGGCGTTTCGGTCTCTCGCCGCCAGATTGTGCGCGGGCCGCGCATTGGAATCGATTACGCCGAAGAATGGGTTAAGAAAGCATGGCGTTTTTGGATTCGCGATAATCCGTGTGTGAGTCGCAGATCTGGCAGGTCATTCGACTAGAATCGGAGTAAGCTTGTTCTTGAAAATATCACTGAGATGTTCACACGAGATTGTTACCGAGTTCTGAATTTCGACCCACGAGAGGATTGGCTATTCTTAACTAAACTCTGACTTCGCCGTCTGTTTGAATCAACCTATTTACCTCAATGTAAGCTGCGGCATAAAACATGCGCATTGCCTGCTGCGAACCGGGCCGTTCCAGTCCTTTCTCAATTTCATCCGGGGACAACTTCGCTTTGGTTAAGTAACTGGCAAACATCGAACCCTC
>QHXG01000041.1 GCA_003222845.1 Acidobacteriota bacterium
TCGCGCTTATGAGACGCTTGCTCTAATTCCGTTTGAGCTACACAGCCGTTTTCGAATTTTGGAAGCCCGCGGAGGAGTTTCAACCCGTGAGAAACACACGAAAAGTTCTTGATGGCGAATCTGTAAGTTTTTATCTCACGGGTTGAACCTCGTGCCTTTCCACCCAGCTCTTGCAGGTTCGGTTTAGAAGACCGACGCCGGGAACGCGGGCCATCAGAATTGCGGATCGCGGAATGCAGAATGCGGATTTGAGAAACTTGCTTTCGATCCGCAATCCGAATTCCGCAATCGGCAATCGAAAGGGCCGGGGCGTGAGGCCGACCATGCCTCTTCGGCAGTTCCTTCTGTGCTGTGAGGGCCCCGGGAATTGTCGCTACTACGCCGAGGACGCCAGCTCCCGTGAGCATCCAAAACAGGCGCCAGTTAAAACCGTGATGAGGGCTCGTTGCCACTGGACCGCTCTCGTTATTAATGTCTGACATAGGAGCCGATTTCTCGGATGTTTGCCTTGTGACTTGCCAAAGCCGGGCTGAGCGACAGAAAGACTGGCGAATCCTTGGCGAGCTAGAACAATCGCCAGCGGCAAATAAACCGTAGCGCTTCCCTGATAACCTGGAATAAGGAGCAGCCCGGGAAATGGCCCTTTGTCGAGCGGCCTAAAGGAGATGGCTTCAACTGTATTTCCTTCTGATGAATAGTCGTATTTGCAAATCTTAACTTTGCTCTGTTCTAAGGTGACACAACCATCTTTCTCCAGCGCTACGATAATCTTCTCGCGGCTAAGTTGTTGTGCCGTTGCAAGGGGCCATAGTGACAGCAGTGAAGCTATTAAGAATGACAAGCGGATTATCGGGCGCACACCTTTCATCGAATCAACTCAAACGTCAAGAGACTTTGCTGAATTTCAAACGGGTCGAATTCACCGGGCGCGACGATTAGCGACAACGTCGAATCCAACAATCAAGACTTCAGAGTATAAGGCTGGATTCTCGCACGCCTGAACTAAAACACAACCGAGCGGACGGCTCACAATCCAGAGTCCAGCACGTGAACGTACAAGTCTCCTCGTTCTAATCATTTGAGGGCCGAGACAAGAAATAGTCGTACGCGCTACGCGCGACTTCGGCGATTGAATGCTCACACTCCGCCACGGATGATTTCGAGCCTTTGATGAAGACCACTATCGCGATATGCCCAGCACCATTCGGAAGTGTGATAATTCCAACGTCGTTGATGATGCCCATAGCGGTTCCGGTCTTGTGCGCCAACTCAGTTCCGGCTGGAAGAAGCCCCTTCAATCGTGTATCACCGGTCTGGCAGCGACGCATGATGCCGAGCAGCAGTTTGACCGTTTCCGGCTTGAGCAAATTTTTCCGATAGACGTGAACCAACAGGGACGCCATTGCATCGGGCGTTGATGTGTCGCGTAGATCGCGCCCGTACTGCTCTGTGGCAGCGCGTTGTATATCGGTCGGCACGGAAGTTAAAAGATCCACATACCTGCCGGGTCCCCATTCACTTTTCGGCGGCAGCGGCGCTCCGAACATATCAAAGACGTGTTCAATGGTCGAGCGATCAATCGACATGTCCTCGATGCCAAGCGATCGCATGCGTGCAGTCACGGCTTCGGGGCCGGCGGCTAAACGCAAAATCAGATCGGAAGCAGTATTGTCACTGACCGTCAGCATCATCTCCAGAAGATCACCAACCGATACCGATGACTCGGCGAAGTTGAACTTGTCAGTTAACGGCACACCTCCCGGGCGAATGTCTTTCGGTTCGATCTTGATGATGCGCTCAAGCTGCGCTTTGCCTTCATCGACAAGCGTCAACATTTGGATTGCAATGGGAAGTTTGTATGCGCTGGCCATCGGGAAGCGCCCTGAACTGTTCAGAGTGAGGCGGCGACCGGTCTCGATATGACTGGCGGCGAAGCCCATTTCTCCACCCGAGGCTTTCGCGGCGTTTACGACTTCCTGCTTAACGGACGATGGGCTGGTTTGCGGGGCGCAATGCATAAATACTTTAAGGGTAGGTTGAAATCCTGACGTTTTCTCTCAAGACGCGGGCGAACAGGCAAGCAACGATCTCACAAAGAAGTTTGAGAAGCAGGCGCCTAATATAGGAGTAGCTGTCATTCGTGATTCGGGGCTTGTATTAGCAGTCGAACGCCATCCTCCCTTCCATTAACATAAAGCTTGCTCCCATCAACAAACTCAACGCAAACTTCCTCGCAGCGGCGGCGCGTGATTTTTGCGACAGCCTTACCCTTCAACATTTCAGTCGCCATATTTGCTTCTATTTTCAAATCCATAATCACCTCCGCCGTTTCTAGTAAGCGTTACAAACCAGATCGTGTAAGTCCCCGGCAGCCATCGCGGGGTTACTGCAATGAGTTCTTGGCTGCGCTATATTAATCTCCTCAACCTGAGTTTGGTTTGCAGTTCTTTTTGACCACGCTTGATACTTATCAAGAATTCTTTGCCGTCTTGCCTGAACATCTTGCGAATCTGCGTGATCGTAAACTCTTTCGTCGGACGACCATCGATCGCCGTGATCGCGTCCTCGTCTTGTATCCCGGCTTCAGCTCCTGGACTGCCTTTTTCTACCTCGTTAACCACTACGACAGAAAAATCCTCGCCCTCGGTCGCGATGTCCAGTCCGCTCATGTCTACTTCATAGGGTTCGGAAAACTGCGCATTAGGCTCAAGAATCATTCGCCGACGAGAATAATCGAAGACTACTTTGAAGCGACGAAGAATATCACCGCCGATTAGCCCATCATATTTGGCGCTGGCATCATCTCCGCGTGTGGCGCGAGAAAATTTGGCGACCGAGTTTTCCAACTGAAAGCTTCCCAACCTTATGGTCTTGACACGACCGGAAAAAGCCTTCGCGGTACCGCCCACGCCACCCTCGCGGCTCTGAATTGTTTTGGAAATAGAGTCTAAGAGCTTATTCCTGTTAACGTAAGGAGTATTGAAAAGGATTGCTCCGGTTGCTCCGGAGTCAAGCTCGAACTTGCCTCCAATAACGGGACGCCCTGCCAGCGCGATACGCGCCCGGATAAACGGCAAATTGTCTTCCAAAGTAACCGGAATAACTTCGCCCGAACCTGAATATGAATAACTCTCGGGTTGATAAAGATTGACGACCTGAGATTCATAATCAACTTCGATGACCAACTGTTTGAGAATATCATTGCCGATCACACCGCTGATTTTGCGGCCGAGTGGAGCCGAGACAAAGTCAATCGGAAGTCCTGATATCTTCAGATTCACTGCTTCGACATTCGGAAGCTTTAAGGAGTTGCCTTTGAAAATCAACGCGGTCGCAGTGCCTGCCGAGCCTGTGCCGACCTCTCGGCCGCGAGCCTTTAGCCCCAGAGCCTTTGCCAATTGAGTATCGATAACTGTGCTATCAGCGCCTGTATCAAGGATAAACCACAGGAGCGCAGAATCGTTCACTCTCGCTCGCAGCAAGATTAGGTTGCTGGATAACTCGAAGGGTATTTTGAGTGAACTGTTTCCTGAGACGAAGTGAACCTTCGCCGGACGCGGAGAAGGAATTCGGTCAATCTTCTTTCTCTTAGCGTGTTGCGCATCGACCTGCGCGGACAGCGCAAGAAGGAAGATCAAGACACTGAAATTCGATAATTGAGGAACCTTCATCATTGCGTTCGCGCGCCGGACCAACGCCAGGCTGGGCGGCGCGTTGTTTCATACCACTCCTGTTACGGTCGGAACTCCAGCTTCTCTCAAACTCTCAATCAACTGGCCATAATCGGAATAACCTTCCAACACATGCGTTGCCCCAACTTGTCGCAACTTAAGTCCGCGGTCTCCTTTCCCCACGCCTATGAAAGTAATGCCGAGAGTACCTGCCGCTTGCACGTCCCATTGCGCATCGCCTACGCTGACTATCTTCTCGAAGCAACTCTGCCCGTATGACTCTCGCGCACGCGAGACCGCAGTTTGCAGGATGCTTTCTCGCGAAAGGCCATCTTCGGCAAAAGCGGCCGGCAAATCTTCAGTATGAATGCCCGCCGCTTTCAGCTTCAGCTCCGCCGAAACACGCCAGCATCCGGTGGCCAACGCGACCGCCCATTCCCGCTCTCGATTCAAGCGGCTTAAGGCGCGTGCAGCACCAGAGATTTCAGCAAAGAGAGAAGAATCTTTGGCCCGATGTGTTTCCAGCAAATTCACCAAGCATGATTTGTAATTCCTCAACTCGTCGTCATCCGGTGTTCGACCGAATCGCTCGTGGAAAATTTGAAACATAATTCCAGAGTCAGTTACATATTGATATTCCATCCAGTTGGTATTTATTTCGGTGATTGCGTGGGCGTCGGCAAAAGCTTGCACAAAGCAAATTTCGTCGACGGCTTTGGTTTCGGTCAGGGTACCATCTATGTCAAAAATTGCTAGGTTCATTCTTGAGTGGATTCTACACACCGCGTCGTACACAAAGTGGTCGGCGGCATGATATGACATGACCGAACGTGCTCGCCGTTGTTTCACTTCGCGGCGGGCGGTTCTTGTATCTTCATGTAGTAGCCGCGACGTGCTTTCACAACCAGCTTCCGCTCTTTACCGCTTGAGTCGCGTGCCTTAACTTTCACTTCCAACTTATGCATGTGCCCGTCGTCGCGTTCGTCTTCCTTGAGCGTGAATCCCAGATTGTAACGCGCCGCCAAGCCGGCAATGAGCTTTTCGACCGCCGCGCCATAATCTTCCGGTCGGTGAACAGCCGTAGCCTCACCGCCGGTTTGTTCAGCGATATGTCCCGGCGCATAGATATCTGCTCCCACTAGACGTCCGATTGCATCAAAGATCGGTCGCGGCGGCAGGGGATACTTGCCGGGAACATGCTTCATCTTGACACTTCCGTTACCTGCGTCGCGGATCAGCGGACTGAAGAAGACATTGGCCCGAATCAGTCTGGCCACAATCTTATCGCGGTCGGACGCACGCATGGGCCATACTACCGGCGATAAAGTCACAATGATAATTTGTGAGTCCGGTCGTTCCGCTGCTGCGCGTTCAACCTTTGCCGCAATGTTCGTCAACTCCTCGTGATACCACGTTGGCTCCGGCATCGGAAGGCTCCGCACGGCCGCCAGCGCCTCTGCAGTCTTCGTCCGGTCGTGGGTGAAATCGGTAAGAGTTTAAGCTCAGCCATGACGGCGACCTCGTCTTCTGGCGCCAATTTCTTCAGTGCTGCGCCTAAAGACTCCAGCACCTCGGCGCGACGCAGATCCTCGTTTGCGTCACGCGCCCACAAATCTACGACAAGCACCAACGCCAGCGGACGCCGTCGGCCTTCGCCCGCGCGGCTGAAGTATGAAAGCGTGCGCGATTTTCCGTCTGCCATCACCTGAAAGTTCTCCCGCGTCAGGTCAGCGACAGGCGCGCCTGTTTGCTTGTCCTGAACCAGAGTGTCGATAAAGACTACGCGCGTTCGGACCCTTACGATGTCATTTTTGCGATCTTGTCCTTTAG
Organism: Acidobacteriota bacterium; assembly: GCA_003222845.1. Taxonomy (GTDB): domain Bacteria; phylum Acidobacteriota; class Blastocatellia; order Pyrinomonadales; family Pyrinomonadaceae; genus UBA11740. The sequence continues at coordinate 5,502 of QHXG01000041.1, forward strand.
AACTAGGAGAGTAAAGTAACAGCAGGACAACCAGTAGGAAGAGACGTGGTCTTGTTATCATGGCAAGGCACTCCTCCAAGTCAGTAGAACGTCATAGTTGATCTCGTGTGCAGTCTTAGTTCCCGCCGGCGATTGGCAACGAAGTCGCATAGAGCAATCAAGTTAAAGAACGCGCAAACAGGGCTTGCCAACGACATGTTCGGCTTCGGCTGCGTCTTTAGAGTCCTTTCGTCATTTCATCCGTTGATTGATCCATGCGGTCAATAAATCAGGAAAGCCCGGAGCCATGTGCCACCACTCGAATGGCTGCCCAGACTCAGGTTCGATATTGAACGCGTGTGATGCTCTCGGCAAAACAAGAATTGTATAGTCGGCATTTTTTGCTTTAGCTAACGCCCGGTCTATGTTCGAGATGGTTTGCGCTATTGGAACATACAAATCGCGTTCTCCATAAATCACCAGAACGGGAACGCTGACCTGCGCCCAATAGTCAGCCGCATTGTAATCATAGATGCGCCTGGCAAATGCCCACCACCAACTGTCCTTTGCCGGCACATGAAGCATCGGATACCATTTTGCGTTGCGAGCCTTTTCGGTTGCAGCATCGAATAGCTCCCAACTCTGTCCGGTACGCGAAACATTAACCTCCATCTTGATGAATTCAATCGCTTCGGCAAGTTCATTTCCCGAAATTCCTTTGGCCCGAATTTGATTTGTGAGGCTGTTTACTTCTGACTCATACACCGGAACAGCGCTGCCGGCACCGCCGATTATGAAGGCGACATCCTTTGATCGAGACGCGATCAGCGGGGCAATCATGCCTCCCTGACTGTGACCATAAATTCCGATCTTTCGAGGATTGATTTCCTTTCGCTGTTGCAGGAAGTGAATTCCCGCGATGGCATCTCCAGCTAAGTCATTGAAGTCTGAACGCTTCCAATCACCCGTTGACTTGCCAACGCCCCGCTTATCGTAAATCAGTGCCGCAATGCCGTGGCGAGTGAAATACTCGGCGAGAAAGCGCCCAGCATAACGACCCTCAGAACCAGAACCGTGAAGAAAAACGACAGCCGGATGGGGCCCTTCTGTTGAAGGAAGCAGGAGCGTGCCGGACAGAGTTACATCTCCATTTCGGAAGCTAACTTCTTCTTGCTTGAATGTGGGCGGCTTGGCTTTCACGCGCCTTATTGAGAATGTGCCTCTGTCATCACCCTCTCGAAATTGTCCGGCAACAGTATCGATGGTCAACTCGCCGTCAAAGATGATCGTTGTGGCATCGCCAACCAACTCGAAATGAACTTTCGGAGTGGTGTAACTGACGTTTCTGAGCGGTATTCCCATCGCCCGCTGAGTAGGAGAATTGAAGCTCGCTGCGAGTCGGCCCGATTCATTCGTAAAGTCCAAGCTGACCGGCAACTCCGCGCCTTCCCGAACCATTACCCCTTCCCAGTGACCTTCGATTGACTTCTGAGTCGCGGAAGTTGAGACAACAAGACCGAGCAGGAACGCAAGCGCCAAAATTGAGTTGTGCTTTCTCATAGTTGGGTCCCAGATTATAAAGTAACGATTCGGAGAGAAGCCGAACGGTTGAGTTGACGCGGCGGCGTGAATCAGAGCACCCTCCGCCGCAGCAAGCTCATTATCCCGAAAGGACAAATGCTCGGAGCTTCAGGTCACACACCCCTTTCATTTGATTGTGCTTAATTTCTTCTGCAAGATTGGCCCGACGGGTTTGATGCCGATCTGTTTTTGCAGCCAATTAGCTCGATCAATGAGAGCTTGAAGATCATTAAGATCATGCCCTGTATCGTACCATTGAACCATTTTCGGTTCGCTCGCCGCTCGTGCATATTTTAGCATTGCCGCTTCATTGAAATATCTTTCATACCGGGCAAATTGAAACAACAGAGGAGTTGGTGCCGCATAGGGCACATAGTTGATGGCATCCATCACGCCAATGGTTTTGAAGTATTTATCTATCTGCTCTTTAGGCATATTCTTCCGAAAATCCACAAACTCTGGATCATCACTCTCCAGGGCTATGGTAGCTTCGGTTGGGATGCCGCCCATCAACACGGCGGCTTTGACGCGCTTATCTATTGCCGAAAGAATCGCGCCCCATTGTGCGCCAGTGCTATGACCGACGTAAGCGATACGTTTTGAGTCAACGTCAGCGCGCGCCTGGAGCAAGTCTATGCCACGCCGTAAATCAATCACCGTGGCCGCATAGTTATCACGAACGGCTTCCGGCTTTTCACCAGGTTCATTCCGACGCCACGGGGCAGGGCGAACCCACGGATAGTCAATCAGCAGTGAGACAACGCCTGCTCTGGCATACAATATCGCTTCAGGAAGAAACTCCGTGCGATTTCCGTATCCCCAATGACCGAAGACCATGCCCGCATACTTGCCTTTAACAGAAGGCTCAACGAGATAAGCGGTAACACGTCCAAATTTGGGACTCGCGTAATTGATGTCATGGATGCGGACACCATTACTGTCCCTAAATCCGACTTCCTTGATATCAAGCGGCAACTTCTGGTCATAGTCAAACATCTGCCGCAGTTCGTTGATAGAGTTATTCTGCGCGAATGCTACTTCACATGAAGCAACAGTCACGAGAAACATCAAAAAGATTATTCTCATATCAGCTACCTATCAATTCTTGTTCGATTAGTCGGCGGCGCAAAACGGTTGAGTTGACGCGGCGGCGCGCATCAAAGCTAGCTCAAGGTCCTTCGAGCACGACTGTCTTATTCGGGTAATCAAACGTCACAACAAAATCTTGCAGAAACACATTCCCGATTGCGCCGCTGTATTTACGATTGTCTTTGCCCACGCCTTTCGGATAAAAGATTATGGTGGGCGAATCAATATTGATCGAACCTACTTTCAACGTCTTGATCTTGCCTTTGCGAGAAGTAATCACGCCGTTGAGCCCGGCGCCACGACTATCCGGCTCGGCCTGAGACATTTCCTGCTCCAAGCCAAGAGCTGAGATGGCCTCCGGCATCAAGGCAAAGTAAGTTCCGCCGCCGCCCGTGTCAATCACCACTTTGAGCCTCTTACCATTGACATAAACATCATCGACAATCGGGCTGTCGTCGCCAAGCTTGAAAGGAAAAACTAATCGATGTTCGTTGTTCGAGGTTGGGTCAACTTTAGGATAAGGCGAAGTAGAATAGAACCGTATGATGCGCTTCGGGTAATCAAACTGTACGATGCGATTTTGCAGCACGCCGTAGCCCAAAGCTCCGTGCAAGGGTTTTCCCAAGACTTGGCTGCTCTTGGATAGATCCACGGCCACAGCAACAATATTCTTTGAAGCAAGATCGCCGATTTCGACTTGCGGGATCTGGGTCAAGAAGACTTGCGATTTTTCAGAGCCACCGCCGGTAACTTGCCGCGCAGTAGATTTGAGATTCAAACCCAGGTTCTTTGCAGTGGCTAAGTCGATCGTCGCCACATCGCTGCCCGTGTCCAGCACCATGTTGAAAGGACCTTTACCATTCAATCTCACCTGAATAACTACGCTGGTGTGATCGAAAGCAAAAGGGATTTCGGCTATGGGCTGTTTATTCGACGACTGAGAAAGCGCAACGCAATTCCCAAGAGCAATTAGCAAATGAGCAATCACAAATCGACGCAATACTTGGTTCATATCTGTAAGAAGCATAACGTCGGAGTTCAGGTGGCCGCGCGAGTCGCGACAAGCTGAAAGGATAAGGGCTTCATGAAGGGCACGCAACCGCGGCAAACGGCGCATGAAAATTGAACGCTACATCTTGGCGTCCTTTGGCGCACGAATTGATTTAAGTGGAGCACATTGCTATGGAAACAAGAATTGAGAAAGAAGTACGCGTCTTGAAGATCTACGCGGCGATCGCCACGCTTGCTTGCGCCGTCTTTTGTCTTTCAGCTTTTGTCTTGCAGACGAAGAAGCAGAAGTTGAAGAGATCGATGTCGAGCGCATCAACATCGTCGAAAAGGACGGCAAGCTTAGAATGGTTATCTCCAACGAAGAGCGTCAGCATCCCGGCATCGTCAACGGGAAGATCATCCCCAGGAAGGGCCAGCGTCCGCCGGGAATGATTTTCTTCAATCATTTGGGTGACGAGATGGGCGGTTTGATTTTCGGCGACAACGGTGGCAACGGACATTTCGGTTCGCTGACTCACGCCATAGCTAAGTTCGCAAGCAAATCGCTCTTACCGAAGGAACGCATCGAAGTTTTCGAAACGATTTGGAAGACGATCAACGACGATTACTACGATCCGGCGTTCAATGGCGTTGACTGGCCTGCGGTTCGTGACCGCTATCGTCCTCGCGTTGAGGTGGCGAAGAGCGACGACGAGTTTTACAGCCTCATCAAACTAATGCTCCTGGAGCTACAGGATCTTCACACCGCCTTTGTCGCGCCTAGCGAGCAGTCGCGCAGCAGTGGAGTTTCTGTCAATGAGGTCGAGGACAAAGTCGTCGTTGTAAACGTCGTTCCGGATTCAGATGCAGCGCGTGCCGGCGTGAAGCCGGGAATGATCGTCCGCACGCTCGATGATAAACCGGTCGATGCACGCCTGGCTGAACTACGAACAAAGCTGGGCCACTGGACTAATAGCCGTGCCCATCATTTCGTCATTTATAACTCACTTCTCGGCGGACCGAACGCTACTCTCACCCTCGGTTTGGAGCGTGCGGATGGAACGCAATTTGACGTTACTCTCACCCGCCGTGCGGTTCCCAGTTCACCTTCATCACTCACTGCCATGCTTCTGCCATCGGGGTTCAGCTACGTGAAGATTAATCGCGCATTGTTGTCGCCGGTTGACGATCAGTTCGAGAATGAATTCAAAACCCTGAGAGATGCGCCTGGCTTGATCATTGATCTGCGCGGCCTTAGTGGCGGTGACATCAAAGACGTGGGCTTGAAGATCGCTAACTACTTTTTTCCTGCCAAGGTGTCCTTCGGCAAATTCATCAAGCGCTCTGGTGAGACAGCGCCGTTCAGAAGCCTGAGCGCAGTCAGCGGTAAGGAAGTTTACAAAGGCCCGGTTGTGATCTTGGTCGACGAAGCTACGCGCAGCGCCGGAGAAGTCTTTGCCAGCGGCTTTCAAGAGAACGGTCGCGCCAAGATTGTCGGACTACAGAGTTGCGGTTGCGTGCTCGACAGAGACAGTAAGAAAGTTAAAGGCGGCGGCGTGTTCCAGTATAGTCATCTCGGTTATATCTCCGGGAAAGGGCGCAAACTGGAAGGCAGTGGCGTAATGCCTGACAAGGTTGTTTCGTTAACAATCGCAGGCTTGCGTCAGGGACGGGATGTAATTCTGGAAGAGGCGGAGCGCATCCTAAAATCGAAGTGAGTCTTTGTCTCGTACCTGTCACTCAACGGTGAAAGTCTCGATACCCTTTCTCATAATCATTCGATGGCTGATCGCTAAGGTACTAATGTGAACACCTGAACTTGTTAGGGGAAACCAGCTCGGTGGCAGAATTCGGCGTGGTGGCGGATCGAAGTTAAGATCGCGGATCGCTATGAACCAGCATCTTCGTCGAGTGCCGAGCTTGCTAACCATCGCTGCGCTGCTACTCGCGATCGCAGGGCCGCCGTTGCTGGCAGTCATCGCTAAACGCATATTAGGCGCGTCGCCAAGTATCAGCGTCCAAATAATTCTCCAACTGGTTCTATGTGCATTCGCCGGCATCATTCTCCTCATTGTGATTCGCGGGGAGCGACTCCCGCTCTCGTCCATTGGCCTGCGGTCTGTGACTTGGTCCACCGTCGTTTCAGGATTTCTACTTGCGCTGGTCACGCTCTACGCACTCCCGTTGCTCACCACACGTCTGGTGCGGGTGTTGGGTCTCGGCGGATTTGAGCCGGGACTAAACAGGCTGGCAGCCCTTCCCGTTTGGTTTCGGATCTTTGTCGCGATTACTGGCGGCAGCGTTGAGGAGATCTTGTACCGAGGCTATGCGGTTGAGCGATTAGTCTCGGTGATGGACAGCTTTTGGTTGGCGGGGCTCGTTGCAGTGATCGCATTTGGCCTAGCACATATTCCATTCTGGGGCATCGGTCCCGCTCTGGGCGCAGACCTTCCGTTCGGACTGGTGATGACGCTCTTCTATCTGTGGAGGCGCGACTTAATCGCGAATTGTATAGCTCACAGCGGCGCGTTGGTTGTCAGCTTACTTTCGCTTCCACCGATTTGATCCGCCCACCGCCGGAGTCGCCATTGCCCATCCGTCATTCACTGCCTGCGCTGGCAGCCTTTGCGACACCGCGCAGAGCGTTACCAGCAGAAGCGCAACGAAGAAAAGAGTTCGGGATGTGCGCATGATTGCGTCCAATGCAACGTTCTAGTGTCTTGTGAGAAACGAAAGCTTTCGCTCTTAAATTGCTTGTTAACGTGGCGTTTTCGTAAAATCGGCCAAGGTTTTCAGCCAGCGTTATCGCCTTGCCCCGATATATAAATCCTCTCGAGGGCGAGTTTCATCCGTCAAGTAGATTGTTTTGAGGAAGTCCGGGATGCTCCCGT
>QHXG01000042.1 GCA_003222845.1 Acidobacteriota bacterium
AAACGGCATCGCGATGGCGTTCACTGGCATTCGTCCAACTGTTCTGGGAAAACCACGCGCCCGTTGGCAAGGGTTCCAACATGCGACGCACGTTTTCCTCCAGCGGCGCGACCGAGACGAAAGCATTTGGGTCTAACGATCGCGCCACTTCTCTGACACCTCCTGACAGGCATGCCGCTCGCAGCTTGATCCTCGCGCGCTCACAACAGAAACTGTGACCGGTCATACTTGCCTGAAAACTCCGATTGCAGAGGTCCGCGTAATCTGTGGATAATGACAAACTTTCTTCTCTTGTCCTGTCGATTTCAGGAGGCGCCATTCGACTTATGACTAGAGGTACCTGATTTTCAAGATGACTCAGCGTAGAAGGAGCAAAAGATGAGCAATGTCCAAGTACTTGTAGGCACTCGTAAGGGCGCCTTCATTCTTACCTCAGATGGAAAGCGTGAAAAGTGGGACGTGAGTGGTCCTCATTTTGCCGGTTGGGAGATCTACCACGTCAAAGGATCGCCTGCGGATCCGAACCGTCTTTACGCCTCGCAAACCAGTGGTTGGTTCGGCCAGATTATTCAACGCTCAGATGATGGCGGCAAGACGTGGTTCCAACCGGGTACCCCGGCTGGCGAGCCGACGACGACACCCGAGGGTATGCCCGTCGGCGAGAGTAATAAGTTTGTCTACGATGATTCGGCTGAAACGGGCAAACCGCTCACCACCCATCAGTTCTACGACGGCACGGCGAAACCATGGGTGTTCAAACGAGTCTGGCATCTTGAACCAGCGCTCGACGACGCGGACACCGTCTATGCCGGCGTTGAAGATGCCGCACTGTTCCGTTCAACCAACGGTGGTCAAACGTGGGCTGAACTTCCCGGACTGCGCGGGCACGGCACCGGGGCTCAGTGGCAACCGGGCGCTGGCGGCATGTGCCTGCACTCGATCATTTTGGATCACCAGAACCGGGAACGGATCTTTGTGGCCATCTCGGCAGCGGGCGCATTTCGCAGTGACGACAGCGGTGCAACGTGGAAGCCAATCAATCGCGGCCTCCATTCACAATACATTCCCGATCCGACCGCAGAGGTGGGCCACTGCGTTCATCACATTGCACAGCATCCTGCAAATTCGAATGTGCTGTTTATGCAGAAGCACTGGGACGTGATGCGCAGCGACGATGCAGGTGACTCATGGACAGAGGTCAGTGGTAACTTGCCGACCGATTTCGGATTTGTGATCGACGTTCACGCGCATGAGCCCGAAACGATTTACGTCGTGCCGATTAAGAGCGATGGCGAACACTATCCGCCCGATGGGAAACTCCGCGTCTATCGCAGCCGCACAGGTGGCAACGAATGGGAGGCGCTGACTAAGGGTCTGCCGCAAGAGAACTGTTACGTCAACGTGCTGCGCGATGCGATGGCTGTCGACTCGCTTGATTCGTGTGGCGTGTACTTTGGCACGACTGGAGGGCAGGTCTATGCATCGGCCGACGCCGGCGACACCTGGGCTCCGATTGTTCGAGATCTTCCGGCGGTGCTTTCAGTGGAGGTCCAGACGTGGCCATGATTACGATGGTAATGCCGGCGCATTTGCGGACGCTTGCAGGCGTCAGCGGCGATGTGACAATTGAGGTTGATGGCGAAGTCACACTACGATCGATCCTCGATGCACTGGAGACACAGTATCCGATGTTGCGTGGGACAATTCGCGAGCACGTCTCGGGGGAGCGCAGGCCGTTCTTGAGATTCTTTGCTTGCGGTGAAGATATAACTCACGAGTCGCCAGACGCTCCTCTGCCCCAGGAGATCGCGTCCGGAGCAGAAGCGTTTTACGTCGTTGGCGCAATCGCGGGCGGTTGATAGTTTAAATGGGATTCACAACATTTATAGGGGGTGGCACTCCGCGGCCACCCCTCGTTTATTTTGCGAATGTTGGTTGGATTAGCGACGTGACTTGGATCGTGGGCGTCAAGCCACACGAATGCTGCAACCGAATCGTGATGCGCGCGTGAAGCAAGGATTACGATGTGCTTAGCTGTGCTTTGTCACCGGCTCGGCTCCATCGAGTTGTGAGCCCGCATCGCTGTGTCAGAACGGCGAGCGATAGCGACCCGATCATAAACTCAACTTGCGTGTTCGATCCCATCGCTACCGCTCCGGGTTCTGACACGACCACACGCCGTGCGACGGGCCATTCCCTGTTCGGGTTGTTGGACTGTTGTTGGACTAGCGGGACCGGCGCCATGGCAGACTCCACAGTCCGCGCGCCGCGAGGATGGCGGAGAAGAGTCCGATCACGCCGATCGCGATCAGCGTCCAGACGAAAAAGAAGTGTCCGCTGGAATTGGCGATCCTGCTGGTGACGCCGACACCCTTCCCCTTCATGTGGACGACGGGGACGACCAACGAAAAGAGCGACCCGAGGAGCATGATGATGTACCCCGATCGCCGTTCGAAGAGCACCAGCGTTCCAAAAAGCCAGACGACGGTGATGAGCACCCCGCCCACCAGGTTTGAGAGCCCTCCCGGCTCAAATCCGTGCCTGATGTCGTCCGCCAAGTGAAACGTTAAGAAGAGGATCAAGAGCAAAGACGTGATGGTTAACATAACGCTGTTTTTCATTTGATATTCTCCTGGTTAGACTTGCGTGTGGCCCTCAGTGAGGCACATGATCGGTTGACAGTATTCGATCGGAGTGCACCGCGAACGCCGAGAAATAAAATCACCATGCCGATCGCGAACACGATCAGATTATCCATCGAACATTAGGCGTTATCGCCCACCGAGAAAAAGCAAACGTGTAGGCTAAATCCTCAAACAGGCTGAGTAGAAATCCCGCCCAGATCTGCCAATAGTCTCTTCATGAATCCGTTCTTTAAGAATTTCTCTGCATGGGAGATCAGAGAGATTCGAGAGCCCGTTTTTTCCACCGTTCGACGTTCACCCCTTTAATCAACAACCATAAGAGGAATACTAGTTCTCCCATACCCGTAAACAAAATAATGTTCACGTTGTAGCCGAGAAATGCCGCAAAACTTTGTACTACATAGCCGACACCTGCAATCACCAACAGGACTCCCACAACCCTGGGAATAAAGCGCGACCTAAAGACCAGATAGCCCATAGGCAACAGCCATAATCCAAAAAATATATGGGCGATAAGAAGTCCCTGGTCGTGCAAGCGAAGTAATAGATACGCCAGGGCTTGCAATTGATCCGTAGCGTATGCCTTCAAGTAGCCGGCGCCGCTTAACAGTTGCAGGACAGCTAATTGGGTAAGCTCATTGAGCATCGCGATAGGTACGCCAACCAGGAATAATATGACCATCAGGGAAGCCATGTTCCTGTTAACAACTTTGAGCAATTGATATAACGCCAGAGCCAGAAATATGTTGCCTATGAAGGTGAAAGAATTGCCCGCGATACCAAAGCGGAACAGCGACTCAGAAGCTATGATCTTATTGGCTGTTGCTGCCGCATCTCCGCGCACAATAAAACGTGATGGAAGATAAAGGAGGGTGAAAGGCGCGAATATGTTCGCAATTAAATACAATGCGCCTGCGACTCTCGCACGGACAAGTGGCGACGTTTCAGCAGTATGTGTTGTCATTTAGATTTCCATGAATACCGAATCGCCGGTTGGGGGAACTACATTCTTCAGCGGCATGTAGCTTACTAGGTTCCCCTCGGTTCCGAAGCATACCGCTTGCGGGATTGCAACAGCGAAGCCGTCAGTCCGCCCTTCACGCTACGGTGATATCAGCCCAGTCATTTTGTCCGTTGAAATTCGGCGCGCCCACGAGTTGGCGGTTTTCCTGACATAATGTAAGTCCATTCCTCAATGTGATGATTCGCGTCTATCAGTGTGAATGCAGCATCGTGCATCAGGAATCTCTGCGCGTTGCCGGAGACGTCCAGGAAATCGAATGTGACCGTTTTTCCGTCCGGCGACAGCTTGCCCTGCATCCGCGGCCGATTTCCAGAGTCGCAATAATGTGTCAGGAGCAAGCGATCGCTCTCCACATAAAGCATGGTGATCGGATTGTCCTTCATGCCGCTCGAAGTCCCCTCATGAAGGATCGCGTTACCGCTGGATGTCACCCGAATAGTAATTTGCACGGGCATGCCCATGATGCTTCCTTCCCAGGAACCTGCCAGAGTTTTGAGTGTCTCAAAAGCCTTTTGCGCATCGGACTGTGGGCCGGACGTTTTCGGCATCGGCATCTGCTGCGGCAACGCGACGGCGGCCGTCGCAACCAGGATGATTAGAAGTGTTAGTTTTCGCATTGGTTCTCCTCTTGAATGGTTTGTGGAACTGCAACGATCGACGGCTATTCTAAAGCGAAAGGTGGGCGTGGATATGTAAAGTGTTCGTAAAGTGACCACCGTTTTGTAAAGACGAGGTAAAGTCCTGGTCCCAGTCGATGCCGGTGACCAAATTTGAAAGCTATAATGCGAGCGATGTTCGCTCGGATAAGACGCGTCAGAATAAATTGGCTGGTGTCGGCGTGCGTCGCGGTGTTGCTGCTCACGGTGCTCGCCGGCGTGCTCCAGTATCGCGGCATCAATCGCTGGAGCAACGCCGTCCGGCGACAACGCCGTGAAGTCATGGCGAGGACGCTACGAAACTTCAGCGGCGATTTCCGAGCTACCCTGCTGCAACTGATGCCTTTCTTTCGCCCTCCGCTGGACGAAAGAGCCGATGCCGCGTTCGAGCCTTATATGATCGAGAGTGCCAGACGATGGCACAGCACTTCTGACCGCCCGCAACTACTAGCCTCTATCAGCATCGGCACGCAAAGCGACCAGGGAGTCGTCTTCAGACGGCTGCTGACGGGCGACAACCAATTCAGGACTGAAGATTGGCCCAACGAGTTTGTCGTTTATCGCCGGGTCCTGGAGGAGCGTCTGCGTTTGCCCGGAGGCCAATCTCCGCTTTTCCCGAATGGATCTGCGTTTGCGTTTTTTCAAGGCAGACCGGTGTTGATATTTCCACTCGTTACTGGTGCCCCATCCACACCAGAGTCGCAACGGCTGCGGGGCTGGTGTTTTCTTGAAGTCGAGATTGACTATCTCCGTCAGTACCTGCTTCCCGAACTAGTGGCGCGGCATTACGGTACCGGTGCCCATGATCGGGTGGCGGTTGTTGCCAGCTACCCCTTGAGTATGATCTTTGGTTCCGATCAAACGCTGACGATCGAGTCGTCGTCACAGGTTGACGCCGGCATTGTCTTGCTCGACGCAAGCCTGCCGCAGGGTGGTAAAGGGCCGCCACGTCCCCCCGATGGCTTCGCGCCGGGACCACAACCGTTTGTGTCCGACCCGCCAGGGGTGCCGCTCGCTGAGATCGGCGGCAATCGAGGAGGCGCCGACGACCGGGCCTGGCTGCTGGTGGTGAAAAGCCAAGCCGGTTCGTTTGAAGCGCTGGTCGAATATTCACGCCAGCACACTGTCCGCTTGAATTTCTGGATGCTCGTGCTGTTTGCCGGGACCTCAGTGATGTTGATGTTGGCCACGTTACGCGCGCGCCGTTTGGCGCAACAACAGATGGAGTTCGTGGCGGGCGTCTCTCACGAATTGCGCACGCCGCTGACCGTCATTCAATCGACGAGCTACAATCTATCGCAAGGCACGATCCAGGACCCGAGCCGGGTGCAACAATACGGTGACGTGATTCAGCGTGAAGCGCGCCGGCTGATTAATCAGGTCGAGCGAATGCTTAGCTTTGCGGGTATTCAATCGGGTCGTCGAGTTTACGACCCACAACCGACCAACGTGACTGAGATAGCCGAACGCTCTTTGGCCGAGTACGCCATGCCTTTCGCAGAAGATGGCTGGCAAATCGAGCAGCACTTTGCAGAAGATCTGCCTCTGGTGCTCACTGATGGTCCCGCGTTGGAAAGTGCCCTGAAGAATTTGTTTGAGAATGCGCTGAAGTACGCAGCGCGAGCCAAGTGGTTGAGTGTAACCGCGTGTGCTGCACAAGACAGAAAGGGCAGGGAAGTGCAAATCACTGTTGCTGACCGCGGGCCCGGAATCGCGCCGAAGGATCTGCCGCATATCTTCGAACCTTTCTATCGCGGACAGAGTGTTGCCGCGACGACTAGCGGCGCGGGACTGGGGCTGTGTCTCGTCGAGCGTAACCTGCGCGCGCTGGGCGGCAGCGTGACGGTGCAGTCAGCGCCAGGTGACGGGACATCGTTTACGTTGCATCTGCCGGTTTCCTGAGTGGGGCCGGGGCGGGATTGAAATTTCGAGACAGGATTAACAGGATTGACATGATTAAAGTGGAGGACAGCCGCCACTTTTTTTAGCGAGTCGACAAAGGACTGCCCCTCCGGCCATCCTCATCCTGTTAATC